>NZ_JNWJ01000013.1:0-193796 GCF_000716805.1 Streptomyces yerevanensis
GGAGGGGGCGTGGGCCGGTGCGTCGTATGCCCGTCGCTTAGGTCCGGTCTCGGAGGACCAGGGCCGTGTACCGGGCCAGGGTCGTATGCCCGCCCTGCGGCGGGCTGACGCACCGGCCCACGACCCCGCACCCCCCACCCACCCCAGGGGCGCGGGGAACTGCGCGACCAGCCACCCACACACCCGCACCCGAAAACGAACCCAACCGCCTAGCCGACGGCAGTCTCCTCCGCCTCGTTCGGGTCCTGGGCCGTCTCCTCGGCCGCCTCCTCGCGTGGCGAGGGAACCTCCGAGGACAGGCGCGACTCCATGCGCAGGCGGCGCTCGTCAGCCGCCGTGCACAGCGCGGAGATCGCGGCGTTGAAGCGGGCCAACGACGGCGGGTCCGAGGGCCCCAGCAGGTGCTCCTTCAGCTCGGCGCGAGCCACCGTGAAGCGGTCCTTCTCCGGGTGGCGTACCGACTCCAAAAGCTCCGGGACGCCGTCCGCCGAGGGCGTGAGGATGACGCCCGCGGACACCGTGGGGAAGCCGGTCCGGAAGGCCTCCTCCGGCATCCCGGACGTGTTGGCGACCGCGTACGGCTTCTCGCTCGAGAGCCAGTCGGAGACAACCGACGACACATCGCTGATCAGCAGGTCCGCCTGGTTGAAGCAGGCGAAGATCGCGGGACGCGCGTCCGTGATGATCTGGTGCTCCCACTCCGGGAAGGACGCCCAGTACGCCTTGTCCCAGGCCAGCGTGGCCTCGGCGATCGCCGCCTCACGGTCACCCCGCGGCGTCCCCTGGAGCAGCATGCGCTCCATCTCGTCCGCACCAGGCCGGAAGGCCGTCTTCGTCAGCTGGTCCAACTCGGCGGCGCGGCGCACCAGTTCGGCCGCGGCCTCCGCGTCCGGCCGGGCACCCGACCGCTTGGCGTTGGCCTCGCGGATCATTGCCTTGATGCGCTCGTTCGCCGCTCCCGCACGCGGATCGACGGAACCCGTCATCGGGTGCGGCTTGTAGAGGAGCCGTACCCCGTCGTCTGCGAGCAGCTGCCGCACGATGTTCTCGCCGGCCAGCACCACCGAGGTGTTGCCGGGGTTCCCGTCCCAGCCCTCCCAGGTGGGCGCGTACAGCACGGTCGTGTACGGACCGGTCGGCGGACCCGCGTACGGCCGGATGGGCGCGAGCTGCGGGCGGCCCACCTCCACGATGTCCTTGTCCTCGACGCCGACCTCCGCCAGCGCGTAGCGCTCGCGGGCCGCGGGTCCCGCCACCCATACCTCGTCGTACGCCTTCGCGTACGGGTTGACGGAGGACAGCTTGTCGCTCTCTCCGTGATTGATGAAGGCGTGCTTGATGGTGGGGATGCGCAGCACCTGCGAGGTCTTCGCGGCGTTGGCCGGGTGCAGCATCATCTTCAGCGTCGAGTTCTCCAGCGAGAACATCGTCGTGACCTTCGGGAAGCAGATGATCGGTACGTCCGTCGCGTCGATCTTCTGCACCATGAACCGCTCACGCAGCACGATCAGCGGCCTCGCGTCGATCGAGGAGAGCGTGGAGAGCCACATGTTCGCCTGGTAGGCGGAGGTCGTACCGCCCGAGAAGTACATGCCGACCGTCGGCCGGTAGTCGGCCAGCCACTTGTCCACCCACTGCATGACCTTCTGCTCGTTCTTGGCGCGCTTCTTGGGGAGCAGCCAGGTGGCGAGGTACGCCGTGCCGCCGCCGACCAGCGCGAGGGCGACGCCGACACCGATACCGCCCCAGTACCCGTCCGCGGTGGCCGCCGTGATCAGCAGGCCGACCGTCGTCGGGATGGAGAAGGTCAGCAGCCGGTGGCTCTGACGGCGGGCCAGGATGCGCGGCGGCGCGGCGGTCAGGTGCAGCGCGGACGCGTCGATGTTGCGGGTGACGATCGGCAGCGTACGAGTGCGGCGGACCAGGACCGCGGCGGCCTGGCAGGCGAAGTGCAGGGCGTAGAAGGCGCATACGGCGACCAGCAGCGGCGCGTGCTCGCTCGACGGGTCGATGCCGTCGATCCGCAGAAGCCCCACCATGACCAGCATGTCGCGCAGCAACTGACGGACCGTGACATCGAAGCGGACCTTGCCCAGCAGCGTGAGCAGCCCGGGACTGCGGTACTGCAGATATACGTCGAGGGCGAGGCCCCCCGCGCTCGCGGCGATGAGCACCGGGACGTTCGGCAGCAGCGCTGAGACGATCTGGGCCGTGAAGAGCACGAACATCGACAGCAGCGCGGCAAGCTGCGTGGTGCGGCGGGGGTTGAGGCCTGCGGAAGGCACGGGCTGAGCTCCTGCGAAGGGATACGGCGGATGAGGGGAAGCAACGGGTTCGGTCGGCCGAACACTACGAGGCCGATCCCTGACCGTATGACCTGGGCGGCCCGCCAAGCAATCTTCCGAAGGAGCTATCGCTGGATATCGGATGAAACCACGGTGAACTTATGGGGCGCATGTCACGCGTACGCACCGCGCCCGGCACGCGCCCGCCGGATACCCGCCGCACGTCCGCCCCTCGAAACGCGGCGGCACCCCCTGCCCGTAATCCCGTAGATTGCACGGACGGGGCTGGTCGGAACATTGGGGAAGAGCGTGTCAGCGGCAGGGCAGGCGAGGGCGGGGCAAGCGGTGAGGAACGGCGTGGCGGAGGCCCGCAGGGTCGTCGTCAAGGTGGGTTCCTCCTCCCTGACCACCGCGTCGGGAGGCCTCGACGCGGACCGCGTGGACGCCTTGGTCGACGTACTCGCGAAATGCCGCAGTGGAGGAGAGAAGGAGATCATCCTCGTCTCCTCCGGTGCCATCGCCGCCGGTCTCGCTCCGCTGGGCCTGCGTCGCCGCCCCAAGGACCTGGCCCGCCAGCAGGCCGCCGCCAGCGTCGGACAGGGCCTGCTCGTCGCCCGCTACAACGCCTCCTTCGCGCGCTACGGCGTCCGCGTCGGCCAGGTCCTGCTCACCAGCGACGACATGAGCCGCCGCGCCCACCACCGCAACGCCCAGCGCACCCTCGACAAGCTCCTGGCCATGGGCGCCCTGCCCGTCGTCAACGAGAACGACACGGTCGCCACCGACGAGATCCGCTTCGGCGACAACGACCGGCTCGCCGCCCTGGTGGCCCATCTCGTACGCGCCGATCTGCTGGTCCTCCTCTCCGACGTGGACGGCGTCTACGACGGCGACCCCAGCAGGCCCGGTACGTCGCGGATCGCGGAGGTACACGCTCCGGCGGACCTCGCGCACGTCGAGATCGGCAGCGCGGGCCGGGCCGGCGTCGGCACCGGCGGCATGGTCACCAAGATCGAGGCGGCCCGGATCGCGGCGGCGGCCGGCATCCCGGTCGTCCTCACCTCCGCCGTGCACGCCTCCGACGCCCTCGCGGGACGGGACACCGGTACGCACTTCCACGCCACAGGGCGCCGCTCCGCCGACCGTCTCCTCTGGCTCCAGCACGCGTCCACCCCGCAGGGCGCGCTCACGCTCGACGACGGGGCGGTGCGCGCGGTCGTCGAGCGCCGTAAGTCGCTGCTGCCCGCGGGTATCGCGGCGGTCGAGGGCGAGTTCACCGCGGGCGACCCCGTCGAGCTGCGCGACGGCACGGGCCGGGCGGTGGCGCGCGGGCTCGTCAACTTCGACGCCAAGGAGATCCCGCAGCTGCTCGGCCGCTCCACCCGCGAGCTGGCCCGCGAGCTTGGTCCCGCGTACGAACGCGAGGTCGTACACAGGGACGATCTGGTGCTGCTGCACGCGTAAACGGCTGAAAGGGACAGCCTCCGCAGGGCCACGTTCGGCAAAACCGCCCCACGAAGCCGCCCCGCCTGCTCAACTTTGATTCAAGGAGCCCCCGGGATCCAGTGATGCAGCAACCCATGGCGAACCCATTGCGTAAAGGAGGCCGTCGTGAGACGAGTACGCCCCGGGGCGGCGTCCCGCGGTGGTGGCACCTCCCGCGCGGCCGGTGAGGAGCGGACCCTCACCAGCGTCGCGGCCGGAGACACGTACGAGGCCGAGGAACCGAAGGACCTGCCGCGCCTTTGGCACGTCACGCTGAGCGTCTCGGGCGACGAGGCCCCGCTGAACGACGTGCGGCGATCGCTCGAACAGCTCGCCCACGACCACCCCTTTCTGCTGACCAGCCGGTACGCCGGCGACCACGCGGAGATCCGCTACTGGGAAGAGGCCCGCGACCTGCACGACGCCGCGGCCGTCGCGCTGCGCCTGTGGGGCGAACACCGGCAGACCGCGAAACTCCCGCCCTGGGAGATCGTCGGCCTGGAGGTCATCGACCGCGAGACCTACCACCAGCGCATCGCCGAGGGCTACGGCCCACAGCCCGCGACGCCAGTGGGCGTACACCCGTTCTAGTGCGCCTAAACCGGCGCCGCGCCCCCCTTTGCGCCTAAACCGGCGCCGCTCTCGCGGACCTGGTTGATCGCCGTCGTGGTTCCTCAATTGATGGTTGCGGTGCGTGGGGGGGCGTTTTCGGTCCTGTCTCGGGTTATGGAACGAGCGCTGGACGGCCCTGCGGCGAGCATTACGCTTCCTCCATGACCACGCTCTCGCCGTACGACTCGATGTCCCCGGTCACCCAGGCCGCCTACCGCGCCAAGTCCGCCGCCGCCGACCTCGCTCCGCTGCCGCGGGCCGAGAAGGACGACGCGCTGCTCGCGATCGCGGACGCCCTGGAGGTCCGTACGAGCGAAATCGTCGAGGCCAACGCCAAGGACGTCGAGCGCGCCCGTGAGGCCGGCACCAGCGAGTCCATCGTCGACCGGCTCACGCTCACGCCCGAGCGGATCCGCGCCATCGCCTCCGACGTACGCGACGTGGTGGCGCTGCCCGACCCGGTCGGCGAGGTCGTCCGAGGCTCCACGCTCCCGAACGGCATCGACCTGCGCCAGGTCCGCGTACCGCTCGGCGTCGTCGGGATCATCTACGAAGCCCGCCCGAACGTCACGGTCGACGCCGCCGCGCTCTGCCTGAAGTCCGGCAACGCGGTACTGCTGCGCGGCTCGTCCTCCGCGTACGAGTCCAACACCGCCCTCGTACGCGTCCTGCGCGACGCCGTCGGCGGCTCGGGACTGCCCGCCGACGCCGTACAACTCGTACCGGGCGAAAGCCGCGAATCCGTACAGGAGTTGATGCGCGCCCGCGGCCTCGTCGACGTACTCATCCCGCGCGGCGGCGCCTCCCTGATCCGTACCGTCGTGCAGGAGTCCATCGTCCCGGTCATCGAGACCGGCACCGGCAACTGCCACGTGTACGTGGACGCGCACGCCGACCTCGACATGGCGATCGAGATCCTGATCAACTCCAAGGCGCAGCGGCCGAGCGTGTGCAACGCCGCCGAGACGCTCCTCGTGCACCAGGACATCGCCTCCGAGTTCCTGCCGCGCGCCCTGGACGCCCTCGCCGAGGCCGGGGTCACCGTGCACGCCGACGAGCGGGTGCTGGCGTACGCCAAGGGCTCCAAGGCCACCGTCGTCGAGGCCACCACCGACGACTGGGACACCGAGTACCTCTCGTACGACATCGCCGCCGCCGTCGTCGACTCGCTGGACAAGGCCGTGGGGCACATCCGGCTGTGGAGTTCCGGCCACACCGAGGCCATCGTCACCACCTCCCAGCCGGCCGCCCGCCGCTTCACCCAACTGGTCGATTCCACGACGGTCGCCGTGAACGCGTCCACGCGCTTCACGGACGGCGGCCAGTTCGGCTTCGGCGCCGAGATCGGCATCTCCACGCAGAAGCTGCACGCGCGGGGTCCGATGGGGCTGCCGGAGCTGACGAGCACGAAGTACATCGTCACGGGCGACGGGCACATCCGGCGCTGAGCAGGCCCCTCGGCCGGGTCTCGAAGAAGCTGTCTCGCCAGGTGGATGAATTTCCGTACCGTCTGCCCAAATTGAACCCCCAGGTCTACTCTGGGTCTGTGCCGGAGGACGTGGGGGGCACGCCGTTTCCTGACGGCTGGGAGCCCGACGACGACCGCGACCGCGGAGGCTCGGACGAAGAGTTCGCCTCCGTGGTCTTCGACGAGGCCTTCGTGCGGGCGGCCAGGGTTCATGAGCCGACCGCCGTCGAACGCCTCCTTGCCGCCGCGCAGGCCCGCGCGGAGGCCTCCGAGGCCGAGGCGCGCCGGGGGCGCACCCACCGTGCGCGCGGTGATGACGAGCGGTACGAAGACGGGTGGGGGCCCGACGGGCGCCACGATTTCGGCCATGATCCGGACCTGGACGATCTCGACGACCGTGACGCCCTCGACGGTCGCTACGGCCACTCGGGGATGTACGGAAAGCAGGCCCGCTGGCACCGCCCCGTCGCCTGGATGCTCGCTCTCCTGATGGGCATCGGCATGGTCGCGCTCGCCTTCACGGCGGTCTACCGGGGTGCTTCATCGGGCCGCCAGCCCCAGATTTCGCCGCCCGCCTCGACGGGCGTGGAACAAGGCAGCGGAACGCGCCCCTCGGCTTCGGCCGACTTCTCCCAGCCACCCGTCCCGGCGGAACCGCGTACGCCGTGAACTTGACGTGTACGGCAGCGTTTACGTGAGGTCCCAGAGACCTACTCTGAAAGTATGGGCGGGCTAGGAGACCCACCGGAGGGGACACCCGACGGCGCTCCCGGTGGTGGTGAGGAAGAGTATCGATCCGTCGTCTTCGACGAGTCGTTCGTTCGAGCTGCCCGTCTCCAGGAGTTCTCCGCGCAGGAGCGGATCGCCGACCACACCCCGGCCGTACGCCGCCGCCCGCCGATGCGTCGCGGCCTGTCCCGGCAGGCACTGATCCTCGTCCTGTTGATCGCTGTCGCCTTCGGCACGGCGATCTACATGGGTGTACGTCACCCGTATCAGACGCCCGCCGCGAAGCCGCCCGAGCCGCTGCGGATGACGGTCATCCCCCTGGCGCCGCAGGGCGCGGTGCCGGGCGCCGCCGACACCGGGCTGCTGTACGCGCGCAGCCCGGCCGATCAGTTCCGTATCGGCGCCGACGGGATCACGATGCCCGCCTCCCGGCGCACGGCGCATTTCTCGGACAGCCAGGTCGTCACCGCGCTCACCACGGCGAAGGACTACCTCGTCGAGTCGGCGCTCGACCCGGACGTGCTCACCGGCGGCGCCACCCGGCCCGTACGGATCCTGCTCGATCCGCAGCAGCTCGACCAGTTCGACCAGAGCTTCGACCGTCCGACCGCGGACGGGCGGCACGCGCCCACCGGCTGGCTGGTCCGCTTCGACCCCACCCACGCCCAGCTGGCCGACCCCAGGATCCGGGTGCAGGGCACGCTGCAGGCCGCCGAGACCGACTCCGACACCCTTGAGGTGACGGCCGACCACACCTTCGTCTACGCGCTGCGGCCGACGGGTTCGGACGACGGCGCCAAGGCCTCGCTGTTCACCGTCCGGCGCGAGCTGCATTTCCGGTTCGACCGCGACGATCTGCGGATGCACCAGGCCGAGCTGGTCGTCTCGTACGTCCAGGCAGGGCCGCTCGCCTGCGCCGAGGACGCGACGAGCCGGCTGCGCCCGCTGCTCGCGGGGCAGACGGCCAAGGCGGGCGGACCGGCCGGCACCGACCCGTATGCGACGGGCAGTGCCACGGCGCTGTGCGGGTCGCTGTCGGCCAGTGCGCAGCCCAGGGTGTGATCAGCAGTCGGTCTTGTCGGTATCAGCTGCTGCCGTTGGGGCTCTCGTCGTCGGGACGGTCGTCCTGCGGACGGTCCTTGGGGGAGCCGCTCGAGCCGCCCGTGCTGCTCGCGAAGCCCCCGAACCCGCGCCGTACCCGGCCGCCGATGTCGCCCGCGCCGCCCGCGATGTCCGTGACCAGCTTCATCAGCGGGTCCTTGGAGCTGCGCACATGGGTGGCGTAGGCGGAGGCCGACTCGCGGAAGGAGTCCGTGACCTTGGTGTCGCGGTCCTCGTCGCGGCGCGGGTAGTGGCCGTCCATGATCCGCTGGTATTCGCGGGACTCGGCCCACTTCTTCAGCTCGGCGGCGCGCACCGTGGTGAAGGGGTGGGAGCGGGGGAGGACGTTGAGGATCTTGAGGACGGAGTCGCGGAGATCGCCCCCGGCCTCGTACTCCTCGGCCTGGGCGAGGAACGCGTCCACGTTCATCTCGTGCAGGTGGTTGCCGCCCGCGATCTTCATCAGGCCGCGCATCGAGGCCTGCAGATCCTGGCCGACCAGGAGGCCCGCGCGGTCCGAGGACAGCTCCGACTTGCGGAACCACTCGCGCAGGGCCGTCACGATCGCCATGATCGCGAGGTTGCCGAGCGGGATCCAGGCCACCTTCAGCGCGAGGCTCGTGAGGAACAGCAGGATGGTGCGGTACACCGAGTGGCCGGACAGCGCGTGGCCGACCTCGTGGCCGATGACGGCCCGCATCTCCTCCTCGTCGAGCAGCTCGACCAGTCCGGTGGTGACGACGATGATCGGCTCGTCCATGCCGATGCACATCGCGTTCGGCTGGGGGTTCTGGCTCACGTACATCGGCGGGACCTTCTCCAGGTCCAGGATGTAACAGGCGTCCCGCAGCATGTCGTTCAGGTGCGCGAACTGGGCGTCCGAGACCCGTACGGAATCGGACAGGAACAGCAGCCTCAGGCTGCGCTCCGGGAGCAGTCCGCTGAGCGCCTTGAACACCGTGTCGAAGCCGCTGAGCTTGCGCAGGGCGACCAGGGCCGAGCGGTCCGCGGGGTGTTCGTACGCCCGGGAGGAGATCCCCTCGAAGCGCCTGCGCTGCCTGCTCGGTACGTTCTCGTGGCTTTCTTCTGGCATGTGGTCCCCCATGCGTCTGTTGCCTCCTGTGCCCCCAAGGCGGGGTACAGCCTAGGCGGATATACCGTGGACGTGCAGTACAGCGAAGGAGTCGCACGTCATGGAGCACCACCCCCAAGCCTGGCTCGCCGAGGCAGCGAGCGCCGCGCAGCAGCAGGGACCCGGGAATCTGCTCCGTGTCGTGCTCATAGTGATGGTCGTCGGCTGCGTTTTGGTTGCCTGGTTCCTGCTGCGTGGCTACAAGCGGGACGACTGAGACCCGGCCGAAGTTCCCGGTAGCGGAATCCGGCGTGATGGGGTCGGCGTGTCGGAGTCGGCGTGATGGGATCGGCGTGACGGAGCCGACGTGATCCGGGCGGCGGCGCCCGCTTACGATGGCCATACGTCTGTATCCCGCATCCCGCCCACACCGGATAGGTTCTGCCGAAGATGAGCTTCCACAGCACCGCTGCCCAGTTGGTCCACCTCGCCGCCGAGGGCGAGGAGCACGGCGGCGGCCACGAGAGCCTCAGCCCCTACCTGACCGGCGGCGGCGCGCTCTTCGTCCTCCTTCTGCTGCTGTGGATCACCACCCGCTTCAACCGGGACCGCTGACGTCCGCGGGGCGGGGCTCAGGGACCGGGCCGGTAAGGTCTGCACGCATGGGAGAGCAGGACATGCCAAACGGTCCGGTGAGGGGCCAGGGCAACAGCCCGGCCCCCGGCCCGTCGAACCCGGGCAAGCGCCGCCTCGGCGTCATGGGCGGAACGTATGACCCGATTCACCACGGCCACCTCGTCGCGGCCAGTGAGGTCGCCGCGCAGTTCCACCTCGACGAGGTGGTGTTCGTGCCGACCGGACAGCCGTGGCAGAAGACCGACCGCAAGGTCTCCCCGGCCGAGGACCGCTATCTGATGACGGTCATCGCGACCGCCGAGAACCCGCAGTTCTCGGTGAGCCGTATCGACATCGACCGCGGCGGCCCGACGTACACCACGGACACGCTGCGCGATCTGCGCGCGCTCAACCCCGACACGGATCTCTTCTTCATCACCGGCGCCGACGCGCTCGCCCAGATCCTCACCTGGCGCGATGCCGAAGAGCTGTTCTCCCTCGCGCACTTCATCGGGGTCACCCGGCCCGGCCACGCGCTGACGGACCCGGGACTCCCGGAAGGCGGTGTCTCGCTCGTCGAGGTCCCCGCGCTCGCCATCTCGTCCACGGACTGCCGAGCGAGGGTCGCCAAGGGTGACCCGGTCTGGTATCTGGTGCCGGACGGTGTGGTGCGCTACATCGACAAGCGTGAGCTGTACCGCGGCGAGTGAGGCGAGTGAGCCGAGAGGGGCACCGGTGAACGACCGATACGACGCTGGGTACGGGGGCGACCAGAGTTACCAAGGTGATCAGAGTTACGAACTCGTCGGATACGACGAATTCGGCCAGCCGGTGTACCGGCAGGTGCCACCGCCTTCCCAGCCGCCGCAGGGGTACGACACCTACGGCTCGCAGCAGCAGGGGTACGGGTACGACCCGTACCCGAACGGGCAGCAGCAGGCGCCGTCGTACGACACCGGCAACGGCCATCAGCAGCCCGGCGCCTCGTACGGGTCATACGGCTCGCAGGGCTCGTACGACCCGTACGGCGCGACTGCCCAGGGGCCCGCTCCGACCACTCCGGCTTCGTACGACCCCTACGGGCAGCCCGCGGGCAGCGGTCAGCAGCCGCGCGTCGCCGAGCAGACCGCCTACATCCCGCAGCAGGCGGGGCCCCCGGAGCGCACGGCGGCCGAGGAGCCGGCGGACGGGCAGCAGGGCGAACGGGACTACCGCACCGAGCAGTTCACCTTCGTCGAGGAGCCGACCGACGACTCCGAAGACGTCATCGACTGGCTGAAGTTCACCGAGAACCGCACCGAGCGGCGCGAGGAGGCCCGCCGCCGGGCCCGCGGTCGCGTCGTCGCCCTGGTCGTGGTGTTCGCCCTGGTCGCCGCCGGCGGTGTCGGCTACCTCTGGTACGCGGGGAAGCTGCCCGGCACGTCGTCGGATGCGAAGACCGGCACCGCGACGGCTGCGGGCGCCCAGAACCGCGACGTGATAGTCGTCCACCTGCACAACACCAAGGGCGGCGGCACCTCGACCGCGCTGCTCGTCAACAACACCACCACCAAGCAGGGAACCACCGTCCTGGTCCCCAACTCCCTTTCCGTGTCGGACGACAACGGCACCACGACCACGCTCGCCAAGTCCGTGGACGACGACGGCACCTCCGGGACGCGCGACGCGATCGACACCGTGCTCGGCACGGACATCGAGGGCACCTGGCGCCTCGACACCCCCTACCTCAGCAACCTCGTCGACCTCGTCGGCAACATCGACATCGACACCAACGCGGCCGTGCCGGACCCCGACGCCAAGAGGAAGGGCGAAGCACCCCTGGTCAACAAGGGCGAGGGCCAGACGCTCAGCGGAAAGATGGCCATCGCGTACGCCACCTACCGTGGCTCCGGGGAGTCACAGAGCGCGCAGCTGCAGCGGTTCGGGCAGGTCATGCAGGGCGTGCTGCGCAAGGTGTCGTCGGATCCGCAGGCCGCGACGACCACCGTGCAGACGCTCGCGCAGATCATCGAGCCCCCCTTGACCGACAAGGACCTGGGCACCTTCCTCGCCAAGCTCGCGGACCACGCCAAGGGCGGCGACTACAAGTCCGTGCTGCTGCCGGTCCAGTCGGACGGCAGGCTGAGTACGAAGGCGAGCGACAGCGTGGTCAAGGACGTACTCGGCGGGGCCGCGAAGAGCCCCGAGAAGGACGCAGCCGTCCAGGTCGGCATCCGCAACGCCACCGGCAAGGAGGACGCCACCGAGCAGGCCCGCGTCGTCCTGCTCAACGGCGGCTACGCCTTCGTCGACGCCGGCAAGGCCGATGCCGCCCAGACGGTGTCTCGGATCACCTACGCCGACGCCGCGCAGAAGGCGGACGCGGTGGAGGTCGCCAAGACGCTGGGGCTGCCGGCCAGTTCCGTGAAGAAGGGCAAGGGCGCCTCGAACGCGGAGGTGTCGGTGGTGCTCGGGCAGGACTACGAAGTGGGCGGCTCGGCGGGTCAGTGAGGGCGGGCGGCTCGACGGACTAATCCGTGAGGTGCTGTCGGCGGTCCGTGAGACCCTTGGGGTATCCCCTCGGGGAGACCTGACCGCCGACGGAAAGCCTTGGTAGTGACCGCCACTGACCGCTCTCTCGAGCTCATCACCGCCGCCGCGCAAGCGGCCGCCGACAAGCTCGCGCACGACATCATCGCGTACGACGTCAGCGACGTGCTGTCGATCACGGACGCCTTCCTGCTGGCCTCCGCGCCCAACGACCGCCAGGTCAAGTCGATCGTCGACGAGATCGAGGAGCGGCTCAACAAGGAACTCGACACCAAGCCGGTGCGCCGCGAAGGCGACCGCGAGGCCCGCTGGGTGCTGCTCGACTACGTCGACATCGTGGTGCACGTCCAGCACAGCGAGGAGCGCGTCTTCTACGCCCTGGAGCGGCTCTGGAAGGACTGCCCGGAGCTCGAGCTGCCCGCCGACGCCAAGGCCACCCGCGGCAAGGCCGCCGAGCACGCCAAGCACCAGGAGGCTCAGGACGCCGGACTGGACGGTGAGCTGCGTTGAGCGCGGGAGCGGAGGCCTCGGCGGACGGCAGGCCGCTGTCCGAGACCGGGCAGAAGGCCGGCCGAGGCCGCCGGGTCATCCTGTGGCGCCACGGACAGACCTCGTGGAACGTGGAGCGCCGCTTCCAGGGCACGACCGACGTCGAGCTCACCGAGATCGGTATCGAGCAGGCCCGCCGCGCCGCCCGGCTGCTCGCCTCCCTGAAGCCCGCCGCGATCGTCGCCTCGGACCTGAAGCGGGCGGCCCACACGGCGGGCGAACTGGCCGCCCTCACCGCCCTGGACGTGACCCACGACGAGGGCCTGCGCGAGACGTACGCGGGTGTCTGGCAGGGGCTGACGCACGAGGAGATCATCGCGCGCTACGGCGACGAGTACGCGGCGTGGAAGCGCGGTGAGCCGGTGCGCCGTGGTGGTGGCGAACTGGAGACCGAGGTCGCCGAACGAGCCGCCCCCGTGGTGCTCCGGCACGCGGAGAAGCTCCCCGACGACGGCACGCTCGTGGTGGTCAGCCACGGCGGCACCATCCGCACCACCATCGGCCGCCTCCTCGGCCTCGACTCCCACCACTGGGAAAGCCTCGGCGGTCTCTCCAACTGTTGCTGGTCCGTCCTGGGCGAGGGCGCCCGCGGCTGGCGCCTGCTGGAGCACAACGCGGGCACGCTGCCGGAGCCGGTCCTGGGAGACGACGACTGACCCCGTCAGACGGCGACTGGCACGGAGATCATCGACGGTGGGCCTCGGCTCCAGGTGTCCGTGGACCCGTGCCCGTGGACCCATGGACCCGGATTTCACTTTCCGGCAGGCCGCAGGATAAAGTTCCTCTTGTTCAGCCCGCCCCGGCGGGTGAACGCGAGGGGCTATAGCTCAGTTGGTAGAGCACCTGCATGGCATGCAGGGGGTCAGGAGTTCAAATCTCCTTAGCTCCACCCAAGCGCTCCGGCGCGAGGATCCCGTTCCCCACAGGGGAGCGGGATTTTTCGTTGTCGATCAGCACAGTCTTCTTGAACCGGCTTGAGTCACTTGGGCCCCGGAGGCGTATACCTCTTCAGAGGCGCTCCTCGTGTGTACGTTCGCGCTGTCCGTGACAGGTGTCGCGGGTGCCGTGGCCGGACTGGTACGAAGGCGTCGCTGACCGTATTGGTCCGGCCGTGGCAGAATCAAACGGCCGGAAGGGGGCGCGGCCCGACGGGAGGAGTGGCGATGCCTGCGAGCATCCTCGAGGAGGTCGACGACCTCCTCGACGCAGAGGTGATACGGGACCGGATCACCCGCCTCGACTGCCCTTCCTGTGGTTCGGCCCACGTCGCCCTGGTTCTCGGCGACAACGGCGGGGTTTCCTACGTGTGCACGGCCTGCGGCCACAGCTGGAGCTGATCGATGGGTGCACACAGGCGGAAGTGCGATTGGTGCGGCAGTGGTACGCCCATCGTCCGCGACATGGAACCGGTCAACCACGACTACCAGTACTGGTGCGAGGAATGCGCGCGGGCGCTGATCATAAAAGGCGACCCGATCGAGACGTACCGCGAGCTGGAGGGCGAGCCGATCTACGGCCGGCTTCTCGACGAGCACTGCACGCTCAAGCGGTTCTATTCGTTCGCCACGGCCTGAACAGGGCGCGGTCCGGGCTCGGTCCGGGCCCTGCGCCGACCCTGTGTCGGCCCGCTGCGTGCGCCCCGTAAACGATTTGGTGGTGCACCGGTAGGACCGTGTAATGTTGGCGTCGCCGCGCGGGCGACCGGGCGGACCAGGCAAGGGGCTATAGCTCAGTTGGTAGAGCACCTGCATGGCATGCAGGGGGTCAGGAGTTCAAATCTCCTTAGCTCCACAGCAGATGAAGAGATCAGAAGAGGGCGGGCCATCCGATCGGATGGCCCGCCCTCTTCTGTGCGTACTGCCTCGTGCGTCGTTACGTCGCGTTCAGCGGCCGCTGCCGAGCGCGCGGCGGCCACGGCCCTGGCCGCGCTGCGACAGGACGGGCAGGTTGTTGCGGGCCGGGCCCCCGGAGTTGTCTTCCTCGATGCGCAGCGCGAGCGCCGGGCAGCGGCGTACGGCGCGCATGGCCTTCTGCTCGGCGTAGCGCGGCACCTGCGCCTGGGCGACGGTCGGGAACCCGTCTGCGCCCAGTTCGAAGACCTCCGGGAGGATGTCGGCGCACAGGCCGTGGCCCCGGCACAGCGTCCAGTCGACGTAGATCTTCTGCCGGCTGGGGCCCGCCTCCAACTGCCCCTGGCCGCCCGGGATTCCGGTCGGGACGCCGCCGCCCTCGAAGAGCGGCAGTACGCCCTCCACGGGCCTGCCGCAGCCGTTGCCGAGGACGTGCGCGGCCAGGTCGTCGGTGAACGCCTTGAGGGTCGACTCGAGGAACATCGCGGAGCCGTCCGGGTGCGAGCACGCACCACGTCGCTTCACGGCGTGGGCGACCTGTTTCACCGCTTCCAGGGCGGCGGGGCCGCCGCCGTTGAGGATGTCCTCCATGCCCCGTGCCGCGGCGGGCAGACCGAGGTAGCAGGGACCGCACTGTCCCGCGCTCTCCTCGGCCAGCCACTGCGCCACGCGCAGCGACTCGCCCAGCGGGCAGGTCTCCTGGCTGATCGGGAGGATGGCGCCCGCGCCGAGCGAACCGCCCACCGCGGCAAGGGAGTCACGCGAGACGATCGCCTCGTTGACCGTGGCCGCGTCGATCCACTTGCCGTGGTAGCCGCCGGTCAGCACGCCCTGCGGGACCGGCGGGGCGCCGGCGAGCTGGAGGACGTACCGCAGCGGCACCCCGGTGGGCATCTCGATCACCATGGGACGGGCGACGGCGCCGGAGACGGTGACCATGACGGTGCCGGGCTCGTCGTACAGGCCGGTGTTGCCGTAGCGCTCGGAGCCGATGCGGGCGGCGATCGCCAGCTGCGCGAACGTCTCGGCGTTGGACAGCAGCGTGGGAGCACCGCCGACGCCGGTCTGCGAGGCGCTGACCTTGCGGCCGGGCGGGATCGCAGGCCCGCCGTCGATGGAGCGGATCAGCGAGGCGGCGGCTCCGGTCACCATCCGCACCGGATTGCGCTGCACACGTGCGCGGAGGACAGAGCCGCGCCGGTTGTTCAGGCCCCGCTCGGCGAGTGCGGCCTCCATGGACTGCTGGGTGGACTCGCGGGTCACACCGACCACGAGGGTGCGGGCACCGAGTGCCTCCGCGACCAGCAGGGCGCCGTCGAGGATGAGGTGTGGAGCACGGTTGATCAGCACCGTGTCCTTGCGGCAGGCCGGCTCGTCCTCACTGCCGTTGACGACGACCACGGGCCGGACGCCACGCTTGATCGCCGACTCGGCGACCGACCGCAGCTTCTTGTGGAAGGGGAAGCCCGCGCCGCCGCGGCCCTTCAGGGATATGCGCTCGGCGAGTTGCGCGAGCTGTTCTCCGCCCATCGGCTCGAGCGGACCGTGCACCTTGAGGTGCATGTCCAGATCGAGTCTTTCGACCAGGTCGAAACCCGAGGTGAGCTGGGGAAGTCCGACCACACGGACCTCGGGGACATCGGGGAGAGCGGCGTTCACTAAAAGCCTCCGGAAGGCGCGTTCCAGGGTTCGCCGGAGCTGGGTGCGTCGTAAGCACCGGGCAGCGTTTCAGTGGCGGGACCGCTGTCGTACGTGTCATTCGGGTTGTACGTACCAAGGGGGTCGTTCGACTCACCGGTGCCGTAGAAATCATTGTTTCCGTACGGCGAGGGGGTGCCGGGAGTCACGTAGGGCATGTTGCCCGTGTCGTAGACCGGGCCGTTGTACGTGGTGGGTGCCTCGGAGGGGCGCGGCGGGGCCTCGTACAGCGGCGGGGACGGGGCCGGCCAGCGCGGGGCGTTGTCGTCGACGCGAGGGATCGCCTCCGTGGGCTGCATGTCCGTCGGGAGCCCCTGCATGCGCTGCGGCTCGGGCTGGCCGAGGGGGTCCTGGATGCGCGGGATGCTGCCGGTGTTGGACACGGCGCGGTAGGCGGCCGAGAAGCCGCCGGTGTCGGTGAGCGGGTTGGACCCGGTGTCCGTGAACGCGGCGCGCTGGCCGGTGTCGTACAGCGAGGCGCCCGCCCCCGTGTCCGTGAACGCGGCGCGCTGGCCGGTGTCGTACAGCGAGGCGCCCACCCCCGTGTCCGTGAGAGCGGCGCGCTGGCCGGTGTCGTACAGCGAGGCGTTCGACGGGGGACCTGTCCGCTGCCGGGGCACCTTCCCCTCCGGGAAGCCCGGACGTGAACCGGCGCCGCCCGTCTGCCGGGCCTCGGCCGCGGTACGACGCCCCGGGGGCTCCGCGCGTAGTCCGCCGTTGTTGTTGCCGATCAGTTCCCGGATGCGCTGGGCGACCTTGCGCCTGAACGGCGGCGGGGACGCCCGCAGGGCCAGCGCCCCGCCGACCGCCACCAGGCTCAGGACGTAAAGGATCACGAAGACCGGTTTCGCCTGGCGGCCGGCGAACAGGCCGTGGACCAGCGCGAAGCACCAGGCCGGGTAGGCCAGGCTGTGCATCATGCGCCAGCGGGACGCGACGGGTGCCGAGGCCGCGAAGCGATTGCGCAGGATGCCGGTGATGGCCACGAAGATCATCATCAGGCTGGCCAGGGTGCCCAGACCGATGAGGAAGGCCCTGCCCAGCATCTCGTCGTTCGAGCCGACGAGTCCGAACGGGATGATCGCGGCGATCCACGAGGTGTGGTCCAGCGCGAGCTTGGTCCCGATGTGCACGAAGAGGAACACGACCGCGGCGACCGCGGTGGTCCGGTGCACCGCCTGCGCCAGCATCCGCTGGCGGGCGTCGAGGAAGATCCTGTCCTGGGCGACGAGCCCCCAGATCACCGAGGCGCTGAGGCAGACGAGGGACAGGACGCCTGTACCGAAGTCGAGGAACGCGGCGAACGAGTCATCCACCGTGCTGTCGTCCGTCACGACCTGCCTCCCAACATCACGACGAAGGGTATGAGCGACAACGCGGCCGCGGTGATCCCACCGCGGGCCGAGCAGCCCGGTCGGGGAACCGGGCTGTTACTGCGTCGAGTGTTCATGGGGGGTGTCTCCCAAACAGTTCGGGGAAGCGGTCCCGATGCCGCACTCTAGGCCGAGACATACCGAGGGGTACGAGGTTTGAGTTATTGCGCTGTTATCAAAGGGTCCTGAGGGAGTTGCGATGTCCCTTAGATTCCCTTACGCCGAGTAACCCTTGACCTTTGTTCAGCTTTGGGTGCCGCAACAAGAGTGTGGCACGCCGTGTCATGTGCCCCCGAAATCTCCGTCGCGGCCCACTCGGCGGCTGCGGTACCCTGACGCCATGCGTGCCGTACGCCTTCTGCTTAGCGAGCCGCGCTGACCCGTACCGGCCCTCGACGAATTCGTGGCCGGACTCAGCGCGGCGACCCCTCCTGTGCGAGGGGCTTTTTCATTTCCCAAGCCGCTGGCAGAGACGATCGATGGAGCTTTGAGGATCATGAGCGAGACGAACCCCGCCGCTGCCTCCGAGGTGGTGGCGCCGCACCGCTACACGGCCGCCATGGCCAACGAGATCGAGGCACGCTGGCAGGACTTCTGGGAGGCGAACGCCACTTACGCGGCGCCGAACCCCACCGGCGACCTGGCCGCTGACCCCGCCCTGGTGGCCAAGCCCAAGAAGTTCATCATGGACATGTTCCCGTACCCCTCCGGTGCGGGCCTGCACGTCGGCCACCCCCTGGGCTACATCGCCACCGATGTGTACGCCCGGTACCAGCGCATGACCGGCCACAACGTCCTGCACACCCTGGGCTTCGACGCCTTCGGCCTGCCCGCCGAGCAGTACGCCGTGCAGACCGGCACACACCCGCGCGCGTCCACCGAAGCCAACATGAAGAACATGCAGGTGCAGCTGCGCCGGCTGGGCCTGGGTCACGACAACCGCCGCTCGTTCGCGACGATCGACCCGGACTACTACAAGTGGACCCAGTGGATCTTCCTGCAGATCTTCAACTCCTGGTACGACGACGAGGCGAAGAAGGCCCGCCCGATCGCCGAGCTGGTCGACCGGTTCGCGAGTGGCGAGCGAGCGGTGCCCGGTGGGCGTTCCTGGAACGAGCTGACGGCCACCGAGCGCGCCGACGTCCTGAGCGGGTTCCGGCTGGCGTACGCCTCCGACGCGCCCGTCAACTGGTGCCCCGGCCTGGGCACCGTACTGGCGAACGAGGAGGTGACCGCGGACGGCCGCTCCGAGCGCGGCAACTTCCCCGTCTTCAAGGCCAAGCTGCGCCAGTGGAACATGCGCATCACCGCGTACGCCGACCGGCTGCTGGACGACCTGGAGGAGCTGGACTGGCCCGAGGCCATCAAGCTGCAGCAGCGCAACTGGATCGGCCGCTCCGAGGGCGCCCGCGTCGACTTCCCGATCGACGGCGAGAACATCACGGTCTTCACCACGCGCCAGGACACCCTGTTCGGCGCGACCTACATGGTGCTGGCCCCCGAGCACCCGCTGGTCGAGAAGTTCACGCCCCAGGAATGGCCCGAGGGCACGCACGAGGTGTGGACCGGCGGCCACGCGACCCCGGCCGAGGCCGTCGCCGCCTACCGCGCGCAGGCCGCCTCCAAGTCCGACGTCGAGCGGCAGGCCGAGGCCAAGGACAAGACCGGCGTCTTCACCGGCTCGTACGCCACCAACCCGGTCAGCGGCGAACAGGTGCCCGTCTTCATCGCCGACTACGTACTGATGGGCTACGGCACCGGCGCGATCATGGCCGTCCCGGCGCACGACACACGCGACTTCGCGTTCGCGCGCGCCTTCGAGCTGCCGATCCGCTGCGTGGTCGAGCCCAACGACGACCGGGGCACGGACCCGTCTACCTGGGACGACGCGTTCGTCTCGTACGACGCGAAGATCGTGAACTCCTCCGGTGAAGACGTCTCCCTGGACGGCCTGGGCGTCGTCGAGGCCAAGGCCCGCATCACCGAGTGGCTGGAGCGCAGGGGCATCGGCGAGGGCACCGTCAACTTCCGCCTGCGCGACTGGCTGTTCAGCCGCCAGCGCTACTGGGGCGAGCCCTTCCCGATCGTCTACGACGAGGAGGGCATCGCCCACCCGCTGCCCGAGTCGATGCTGCCCCTGGAGCTGCCGGAGGTCGAGGACTACTCGCCGCGCACCTTCGACCCGGACGACGCGAACACCGAGCCGGAGACCCCGCTGTCCCGCAACCAGGACTGGGTGAACGTCACCCTGGACCTGGGCGACGGCCGCGGCCCGCGCAAGTACCGCCGCGAGACCAACACCATGCCCAACTGGGCCGGTTCCTGCTGGTACGAGCTGCGTTACCTGGACCCGCACAACAGCGAGAAGCTGGTCGACCCGGAGAACGAGCGCTACTGGATGGGCCCGCGCGACGGCATGCCGCACGGCGGCGTCGACCTGTACGTGGGCGGCGCGGAGCATGCTGTGCTGCACCTGCTGTACGCGCGCTTCTGGTCCAAGGTCCTGTACGACCTGGGGCACGTCTCGTCGGCCGAGCCGTTCCACAAGCTGTACAACCAGGGCATGATCCAGGCCTTCGTCTACCGCGACAGCCGGGGCATCGCGGTGCCCGCCGTCGATGTGGAGGAGCGCGACGGCGCGTACTACTACGAGGGCGAGAAGGTCACCCGGCTGCTGGGCAAGATGGGCAAGTCCCTGAAGAACGCGGTCACTCCGGACGAGATCAGTGCCGAGTACGGGGCGGACACGCTGCGTCTGTACGAGATGGCGATGGGCCCCCTGGACGTGTCGCGGCCGTGGGACACGCGCGCGGTGGTGGGCCAGTTCCGGCTGCTGCAGCGGCTGTGGCGCAACGTCGTGGACGAGGCCACCGGCGCGGTGACGGTGGTGGACAGCGAGCCGGACGAGGCCACGCTGCGTGCCCTGCACAAGGCGATCGACGGCGTACGCCAGGACCTGGAGGGCCTGCGCTTCAACACCGCCATCGCCAAGGTCACCGAGCTGAACAATCACCTGACGAAGACGGGGGGCCCGGTCGCGCGTACGGTCGCCGAGTCCCTGGTGCTGCTGGTCGCGCCGCTGGCCCCGCACATCGCCGAGGAACTGTGGCGCAAGCTGGGGCACACCGACTCGGTCGTCCACCAGGACTTCCCGGTGGCCGACCCGGCGTATGTCGTGGACGAGACCGTGACCTGTGTCGTGCAGGTCAAGGGCAAGGTCAAGGCGCGCCTGGAGGTGTCCCCGTCGATCTCCGACGAGGAGCTGGAGAAGGCGGCGCTGGGTGACGACAAGGTCGTGGCGGCGCTGGACGGCGCGGGGATCCGCAAGGTGATCGTGCGGGCGCCGAAGCTGGTGAACATCGTTCCTGCGTAACGCGGGTCGGGGTAGTCCCCTACGGGCAGGTTGGGGGTTCCGCTGGAACCCTCGGCCTGCCTTTTCCGTTTACCGTGGAAGAGCCCGCAGGCACTTCAAGCAGGACCTGGAAGCAGTACCGGCAAGCAGGACCCGAGAGGAACTTCGTCATGGAAGCCGTGGCAGCAATCGTGGCGCTGATCTTCGTGCTGTTCGTGGTCCTGGGGACGTATGCGACGGTGAAGGCGGTCGGCGCCGCCAAGCGTGGAGTGGACCGTACCGTCGCCCAGGCCCGCCGCACGGTGGAGGACTCCACACTCAGGGCGAAGACCCTCGCACAGCCGGGAGCGTTCGGTGAGCTCGCCCAACTGCGGCTCTCCTTGCGGACGTCGATGCGTGCCACCCAGGACGCGCTGCACGCGGGCGTGGGCGAGGACGAGTCACTGAAGGAGTCCCTGGCCCTCTTCCAGCGACTCAGCGCACACGGCCACGAACTGGACGCCGACATGAAGCGACTGGAGCGCGAGCCGAACAGGGCCCACCTCGTCGAACAGCTGCCCAAGCTGCGGGAGCGTACGGAGCAGATCACGAAGTCGGCCGACGCCCTGCGGTCGGCGGCGCGCGACCGGGCCCGGCGGTTCGCGGGCGACGACTTGGACTCACTGAGCCAGCAGATAGACATGGAGGCGGGCGCGTTGCGGCACTGGACGAAGGAGCCGGCGCCCTCCCCCACGCTCGGCTCCGCTCGCGCGGGGGGACCCCCATCGCCGCCGCCCCCGTGGCCGGAGGCACCGGCCGCCGCGGGCGACCAGCAGACCTGGCCGGACACGGCGCCATCGCGCACCGCCGAGGAGGCCGCCGCGGAGGAGCCCACGCCCACCCGGCCCGCCATCACCCCGCCGGCAGCGCGGCCTACCTACCCCTGGGAGAAGAAACGCCGTCCGGAGAGCACGACTTGAGCCGGGAGCGCGAGGTGATCCGGCCGATTCGGCAGCGGCAGGCGCCTAAGCGGCCTTGGCAAAGTCCGGTGCGGTACCGCGCCCCTTCAGGGGCGCGGGGCTGTGACATATGCGGCTCCGCCGCGTGGGCGCGACCAGCCACCGACGGCCCGCAGTTCCCTCACCGCATTTCCAGCGGAGCGCTTAGTGCCGGGCTGCCGTCCGCGGGTTCCTGCGGGTAATCTCCAGATCATGTCCCGCCATGTCGCGATCGTCACCGATTCAACGGCCTACCTGCCGCCGCGGACGATGGAGCGCCACGGCATCACCGCGGTGCCCTTGACCGTGGTTCTGGGCGACCGGGCGCTCGAGGACGGCACCGAGATCTCGGCACGCTCGCTGGTCCAGGCACTGCAGAAGCGACGCCCCGTCACCACGTCCCGGCCCAGCCCCGAGGTCTTCGCCGAGACCTACCGCAAGGTCGCCGAGTCGGGCGCCACCGGCATCGTCTCGCTGCATCTGTCCGCCGAGTTCTCGGGTACGTACGACGCGGCGGTCCTCGCCTCGCGCGAGGCTCCGGTGCCCGTACGGGTCGTGGACACGGGCATGGTCGCCATGGCTCTCGGCTTCTGCGCCCTGGCCGCGGCCGAGTCCGCGGAGGCGGACGGCACGATCGACGAGGCGGTGACCGCGGCGGAGAAGCGGGCCGCCGGCACGTCCGCGTACTTCTACGTCGACACGCTGGACTATCTGCGCCGGGGCGGCCGGATCGGGGCGGCGCAGGCCCTGTTCGGGTCCGCGCTGGCGGTGAAACCGCTGCTGGAGCTCGACGGCGGCCGGATCGAACTGCTGGAGAAGGTGCGGACCGCGTCGAGGGCGATTGCCCGCCTCGAGGAGATCGTGGCCGGTCGGGCGGGGAGCGCCCAGGTAGACATCGCGGTCCATCATCTCGCCGCGCCTGAGCGGGCGTCGGCGCTTGCGGAGCGGTTGCGGGCGCGGGTGCCGGGGTTGGCCGATCTGCATGTGAGCGAGGTCGGTGCGGTCATCGGGGCGCATACCGGGCCCGGGTTGCTGGGGGCTGTGGTCTCGCCTCGGTGAGTTTTCACGGTGGTCGGTGAAGTTTTTCACTGTGATGTATCTCGCAAAGTATGTGGTTTGTGTGGAGGAGTCGTGTGTTGGGTGCGCGGGTGCTTCGCCGGGCTTCGTGCTGGGCGCCCCGTCAGGCGCCTCGTGTGGGTGACGGAGTTATCCACAACTGGGTGGTAATCCACGGGAATTGAGCAAGATCATCGCGAGGGTGCTGGCGTGCCCGATTCTCGTCGCATGGCACTTCGATCACCTTCACGGACAACGACCGCTACCAGTGGCCCGGGCCGCGGCCCCGTCTCCGACGGCCGCATCCGGCACCGCCGCCGCCCTTACCGAAGCAGGGCCCGCCGCCACCAGGCCTCGGCGGAGGCGCTCCGCCTGCGCGCGGAGGCGATCTTCGCCGAACGGGCGGGAGAGCGGCGGGGGTTGGGGCATGGGCCACCGCCCGACGGTGGTCCGAGGGCGCGTGTGGCCCATCGCGACCGGGCAGTTGGCGGCGACGCGGTTGGGGCCGTCGGCGCCGAGGCAGACAGGCACGGGGGCGGGGCGGCCGGCGCTCCGGCCGGAGCTGAAGCCGTGTGGCGGGAGCGGGTTGGGCTTGCTGTGCGGGAGCGGATGCCGTTGTGGCTGCAGTCGAGATGCGGGCTGGAGCGGAAGAGCGTGGTCGCGCTCTCGGCGGTGCTCGTGGTGGCCGCCGTCTTCGCCGGTCAGCACTTCTGGTCGGGCCGGACCCAGCCCGTGCGTCCACCGGAGGTGGTGCGGGCGGCACCCCCGGCTCCGCATGAGGAAGCGGCGGTGGCACCCGGATCCTCAACAGCCGCGCGGGACCCTGTGGGTGCGGCCGGCACCGCGATCGTGGTGGACGTCAGCGGCAAGGTGCGCGAACCCGGTATCCACCGGCTGCCGGCCGGTTCCCGGGTCGCGGATGCGCTGCGGGCCGCCGGAGGAGTGCGCCCGGGCACGGACACCGTGGGGCTGAACCGCGCCCGGCTTCTTGTGGACGGTGAGCAGGTGGTGGTCGGTGCTCCGCCTGTCGGGGCGGGAGTTGGCGTGACCGGAGGCACGGGCGCCGCTGGAGCTGCCGGTGCCTCGGGCGCTGTGGGTCCCGGGGGAGCCGCCGGTGCGGCCGCTCCGGTCGCCCTCAATACGGCCACCCTTGAGCAGCTCGACACATTGCCGGGCGTCGGCCCGGTGCTGGCCCAGCACATCATCGACTACCGCACGCAGCACGGCGGTTTCCGCTCGGTCGACGAACTCCGGGAAGTGAACGGCATTGGTGAACGTCGTTTCGCCGATCTGCAGAATCTCGTACGACCATGAACGGGCCGGAGGTTCAAGAGCCCAGCCGCGCCGTGCCCGATTCCGGCGTGCGCGACCGCCCGGCCGTGCACGCCGCCTCCGGGAACCCGCGCGGTGCCGCGTGTCCTCGTCAAGAGGGGCCGACCGACCTGCGGTTGGTGCCGCCCGCCCTGGCGGCATGGGCGACGGCGGCACTGACGCTGGGCGCGTCAGCGGGCTGGACCATCGGTGTGGTGGTCGTCTGCCTGGTCGCGGCAGGCGCGTTACTGGTCACGGGCCGGAGGCACCGGAGGCGCAGTCGCGGTGAGCCGGAACCCGCGCGCGGTGAGCCGGAGCGCACACATGGCGAGGCGGAGCCCACGCGCGGCGAGCCGGAGCCCAACCGCGCGCGGCGGCCCCTGTGGCGTACCTGGCCGAAGGCCTCCGTCGCCGCCGTGCTGCTCTGCGTGGCCGCAGCGGCTGCCTCCGGCGGGCTGCACGGGGCGGACCTGCGCCGTGGCCCCGTACCTGAGTTGGCGCGCCAGTACGCCGAGGTGACCGCCGACGTGGAGGTCACCTCGGACCCCCGGCTCACCCGCCCGCGGATCAGGGGAGCCCACGCCGTCCCGACCGCCGTGCTGCTCAACGCCGAGGTCCGCCGTATCGAGCAGCCGGACGGGACGGTGACCGCGACGCGGACACCAGTACTGGTGATCGTGTCGCCGGGTTCGGAATCCGCGGTGTCCGGCGACAGTTCAGGGGCGGGACCGGAATCCGGCGCCCCTTCCGGGAAGGCGCACGGCTCGCCCTGGCTCTCCCTCCTGCCCTCCACGAAGGTGCGCGTGGCGGCGCGGGTCGTGCCTGAGTTGGGGGATGGAGGGCGGGTCGCAGCCGTGTTGCGGGTGCAGGGCAGTGGGCCGCCGCAGGTGGTGGAGGAGCCGTCGGGGGCGCAGCGGTTCGCGGGGGAGTTGCGCGGTGGGCTGCGTGCGGCGACCGAGGGGCTGGAGCCGGATGCGCGGGCGTTGCTGCCGGGACTGGTGGTGGGGGACACCTCGCGGATCACGCCGGAGCTGGACGAGGCGTTCAAGGCGACTGATCTCACTCACCTTCTGGCCGTCAGCGGGGCCAATTTCACGATCTTGCTCGCTCTGCTCATCGGACCGCCGGGTCGTGCACAGCACGTCGAGCGCAGAGGCCTCGCCCCCAGACTCGGCATCCCGCTGCGGGCGACCGCCGTACTCGGTGGCACGCTCTCGCTCGGCTTCGTCATCGTGTGCAGGCCGGACCCGAGTGTGCTGCGGGCCGCGGCCTGCGGATCGATCGCGTTGCTGGCCATCGCCACCGGCCGCCGCAGGTCGCTGATTCCGGCGCTGGCCACGGCGGTCCTGCTGCTGGTGCTGTACGACCCCTGGTTGTCCCGGAGTTACGGCTTCCTGCTCTCCGTACTCGCGACCGGCGCCCTGCTCACCCTGGCCCCGAGGTGGAGCGCCGCACTCCAGAGGCGGCGGGTCCCACCGCGGCTCGCCGAGGCGTTGGCCGCGGCGGGCGCGGCGCAGGCCGTGTGCGCGCCCGTTGTCGTCGTCCTCTCGGCTCGGGTGAGCCTGGTGGCGGTGCCGTGCAATCTGCTCGCGGAGTTCGCGGTCGCGCCCGCCACGGTGCTGGGCTTCGCGACGCTGGCCACGGCCCTGTGGGCGATGCCGGTCGCCAAGGCGCTGGCGTGGTGCGCGAGTTGGCCGGCAGGCTGGATCGCGGACATCGCCCGCACCGGAGCCGCCCTGCCCGGCGCCGGCGTGGACTGGCCGGACAACTGGCCGGGCGCGCTGCTGCTCGCCTGCGTGACCGTGCTGCTCGTACTCATCGGCCGGAGACTCCTGAGGCACCCCTGGCTGAGCGGTGCCTGCGCGATGCTGCTCCTGCTGGTGCTGGTGCAGCCGGCGCCGCTCACCCGGGTGATCACGGGGTGGCCGCCACCGGGCTGGCGGTTCGCGATGTGCGACGTGGGACAGGGCGACGCGATGGTGCTCGCGGCGGGCGACGGCGCCGGTGTGGTGGTCGACGCGGGACCCGACCCGGTCCTCATCGACCGATGCCTGCGCACGCTGGGCATCACCCGGATCCCCCTCGTCGTGCTGACCCACTTCCACGCGGACCATGTGGCGGGGCTGGCGGGCGTGCTGCGCGGGCGTTCGGTGGGCGCGATCGAGGCGACGGGCTTCGAAGAGCCGCTGGACCAGGCGGAGTTCGTGCACCGGCAGGCGGCGGCCCGACGTATCCCGGTGACCCGGGCGGTGGCGGGGGAGCGGCGGCGTACGGGGGCGCTCGACTGGCGGGTGCTGTGGCCGCCGCCGCGTCCGGCCCCGACTCCGGAGGGCCCGAACGATGCCAGCGTCACCCTGTTCGTACGGTCGGCCGGGCTGACCCTGCTCCTGCTCGGTGACCTCGAACCGCCCGCCCAGCAGGCCTTGTTGAGATCCCCGGCCGACGCCGAACTGGGAGGCGTGGACGTCCTCAAGGTCGCCCATCACGGCTCGGCCTACCAGGACCCGGAGCTCATACGCCGGGCGGCACCACGCCTGGCGCTCATTTCATGCGGTGCGGACAACCCGTACGGACATCCGGCACCGAGCACGGTGGCGGCGCTGCGTACCGGGGGTGCCACGGTGCTGCGTACGGACGAGGACGGGGCGATGGCCGTCGCCGGAGAGGGGGACCGCCTGTGGGTGGCGGGCGTCTGAGGCCCCGGTGGTCTCTCAGTCCCCGGGACTCTCCGGCCCGGGTGTCTCAGGCTTCCGGAACCCGGAGCCGGAGGCCGAGACCGCGCCCCGGGGCTCCGTGTCCAAGAGACTGGAAGGCATGGAATCCGTACAGGCAGACGCCTATCTCCGTCGGATCGGGGCCGAGCGCCCCGCGCTGCCCACGGTCGAGGCGCTTCGAGAACTGCAACTGCGACATCTGCTGACCGTGCCGTTCGAGAATCTGTCGATCCACTTGGGAGAGGAGATCGTGCTGGAGGAGAAACAGCTCCTGGACAAGGTGGTGGGCGCCCGACGGGGCGGCTTCTGTTATGAGCTGAACGGGGCGTTCGGGGCGCTGCTCGCGGAGTTGGGCTTCGAGGTGGAGCTGCTCGCGGCGCGGGTGTACGGGGAGGGGGAGCGGCTGGGCATTCCGTTCGATCACCTCGCGCTGCGGGTGGGGACGGTGGACGGGGGTGACTGGCTGGTTGACGTAGGGTTCGGGGCGAACAGCCACTATCCGCTGGCCTTCGGGGAGCGGGGCGAGCAGATGGATCCGGCCGGCACGTTCCGGCTGGTCGAGGCCGGGGCGGATCCGGCTGGGGTGCGTGGGGGAGCCGCGGGCTCCGGGGACCTGGATGTCCTGCGGGACGGCAGATCTCAGTACCGGCTGGAGCTGCGGCCGAGGGTGCTCGGGGACTGCGTGAGTGGTGCCTGGTGGCACAGCACCTCGCCGGTGTCGCATTTCACACGGTCGCTCGTCTGCTCGCGAGTCACCGACGACGGCGGGCGGATCACGCTCAGCGGGCGAAAGTTCACCGTTACGGCGCCCGAAGGGACGAAAGAGGGATCAGATCTGGCCACGGACGAGGAGGTTCTGGAGGTGTACCAGGAGCGATTCGGAATCTCGCTGGAGCGCGTCCCGGTCGTCGGGAGAGCGGGTTCCTGAGGTAGGAAAACACAAGCGGAACGGCCAACTCGGACTCATCATACTTATACCCAGCACAACTGCTTGATTCCCGTGATGTGGTCGAGTCTTGCCTCGAAAGCCGCATCGGTGGTCGAATGCATCGCCACTAGATTTTGTCTTGTTTCATATTGCGCGAGGTGTGTCGTAGATGGTCGGCCGTTGGCTGGGAATCGGTAAGAACCGAGTGCAAGGGACGAATCTCCTCACTGCCATGTCGGTGCCGACCGGCGCCGGGTTGCTCAGCTGCCGGGTGATGGATCCGGTCAATCAGCCGGTGTCGCATGCGGAGTTCACGGTCAGTGACGTCATGGGACGCAAAGTGGTCGGTGGCGGCGCGGATCCGTTCGGGTCGTTCGTGGCGACGGTTCCCGCGGGTGAGTACCGGCTCGGGGTGACGGCGGAGGGGTACACGCCGCTCCGTGAGAGCGCCACGGTGCGGGAGAACGCGGTGACCTCGCTCGGCGATGTGGCGCTTCGGGTCGCCCAGCCCCCCGCGCTGCCCGAGCCGGGGGACTGGGAGATCGAGCCGGCGCATTCCTCGATCGGGTTCACCGCGCGGCACATCGGACTGGCACGGGTTCATGGCCGGTTCAACACCTTCGCCGGGGTGATACGGATCGCCGAGCAGGTGGAGCAGACGGCGATGCACGTGGTGATCGACGCCTCGTCCATCGACACCAACGTCAAGATGCGGGACGACCATCTGCGGTCGGCGGACTTCCTCGACGTGGACCGTTTCCCCACGCTGGAGTTCTACAGCGACCGCTTTGTGCACAAGGGTGGCAACCGGTGGGCAGTCACCGGGGCGCTGTCGCTGCACGGCGTGACGCGTACGGTCACGCTCGACACCGAGTACCTCGGGATCGGCAACGGCATGGAGGGCGAGGTGCGGGGGGCGTGCCGGGCCACCACCGAGTTGCGGCGCGACGACTTCACGGTGAGCTGGCAGACGATGCTCGCCCGTGGCATCGCCGTGGTCGGGCCCAGCATCCGGGTCGCCTTGGACATACAGATCGTCCCCAAGAGCTGAACAGCGAGAGCTGACAGAACAGCGAGGGCTGAGCACGAGGGCTGAGCCGCGGCGCGGGGTGCTCGGCGCGTACCGGAAAATGTCCGTGTGAGCGATGTGAGACATGTGCTGGTGCTGCCCGATCGCGATGCCGCGCAGGAGGCGTCGGAGGCGCTCGGGGAGCGGTTCGGGATCGACGAGGAGCCGCAGCTCGTACGGGATGCCCTGGCCGGTGAGGACGATGCCGAGGACGCGCAGTGGCTGGTGGTCCTGCGGGATGCCGAGGAACGGCTGGACGCCGGGGAGCTGGACGAGTTCGCGGGCGAGTGGGACGGCTGGCGGGAGGAGCCGTAGCCGCGGGGCCGGGGTGCCTGAGCGGCCTCGGCCGAGGGGCGTTGTCAGTGGTGCGTGGGATGCTTGAGCGCGATGGCCAGGAAGACTGAATCCGCAGACGCAGCAGACGTACTCGCCCCCGTCACGATCGCCGTGGGGCAGGAGGATCTGCTGCTCGACCGCGCCGTGCGGGAGGTGGTGACCGCCGCGCGGGCCGCCGATCCGGACACGGATGTACGGGACCTCACGTCGGACCAGTTGCAGCCGGGGACGCTCGCCGAGCTGACGAGTCCCTCGCTGTTCGCCGAGCGGAAGGTCGTGATCGTGCGCGGTGCGCAGGATCTGTCGGCGGACACGATCAAGGACGTGAAGGCGTATTTCGGGGCGCCCGCCGAAGAGATCACGCTGGTGTTGCTGCATGCCGGCGCGGCCAAGGGCAAGGGGCTGCTCGACGCCGCGCGAAAGGCGGGGGCGCGGGAGGTCGCCTGCCCCAAGATGACCAAGCCGGCGGACCGGCTGGCCTTCGTGCGCGGTGAGTTCCGTACGCTCGGGCGGTCGGCCACGCCCGAGGCGTGTCAGGCCCTTGTCGATGCGATCGGGAGTGATCTGCGGGAGCTGGCGTCCGCCGTGGCGCAGCTGGTCGCGGATGTCGAGGGGACGATCGACGATGCGGTCGTCGGGCGGTACTACACGGGGCGGGCCGAGGCCTCCAGCTTCACCGTTGCCGATCGGGCCGTTGAAGGGCGGGCGGCGGAGGCGCTCGAGGCGCTGCGGTGGTCCTTGTCGACGGGGGTTGCGCCGGTGCTGATCACCAGCGCGCTGGCGCAGGGGGTGCGGGCCATCGGCAAGCTTTCCTCCGCGCGTGGGGGGCGTCCGGCCGATCTGGCTCGTGAGCTCGGGATGCCGCCGTGGAAGATCGACCGGGTGCGGCAGCAGATGAAGGGCTGGACTCCGGACGGCGTCGCGGTCGCCCTCCGGGCGGTGGCCGAAGCGGATGCGGGGGTCAAGGGCGGGGGGGACGATCCTGAGTACGCCCTTGAAAAGGCGGTCGTTGCGATTGCCCGGGCGGCACGGTCCCGACGCAGTTAGGGGCGCGGGGCTGTATCGATTTACGGCTCCGCCGCGATGGGGGTCCCCCCGCTCGAGCCTGTTCGAGAGTGGGGGAGCGACCAGCCACGATCAGCCCGCACGCGCCTGGAGCCCAAACCCACCACTCCCGTAGGCGCCCAAGCCGAAGGCCCCGCTTTCCGCCCTGGGGAAGGGTGGAAAGCGGGGCCTTCGGTGTAAGCCGGTGGGTCCATGCCCGCGTGGCGAACGCAGGCCGCGCATGAACCCGGAGTGCCGGTCGGGAGCGGAAGAGAGAGGGCCCGCTCAGAGTCCTTCCGGCGTTCGAATCAAGTGGGCGCTCGGCGCAGCCGAGTCACCCGGCAGGTTCAGCCCTTGAGGGAAGCGACCTGGGAAGCAAGCGCCGACTTCTTGTTGGCGGCCTGGTTCTTGTGGATGACGCCCTTCGAGGCGGCCTTGTCGAGCTTGCGCGCGGCAACGCGCTGCAACTCGGTGGCCTTCTCGACGTCACCCGCGGCAGCGGCCTCACGGGCCTTGCGGATCGCGGTCTTCAGCGAGGACTTCACGGCCTTGTTGCGCAGCCGCGCCTTCTCGTTGGTCTTGATCCGCTTCATCTGGGACTTGATGTTCGCCACGAATGAGCCTTTTCAGGTTCAGGCACACGAGGGCCAGCCTCATATGCCGGTGATTGATCTTCGAGTGGCCCACCGGTGACCCGGTGGAGCCGTCTGTGCCTCCCGCAGAGAGCTGCCCGCTGAGGGCACCCCAGGCGGCATGAGACACAGCTGCTCAGACTAGCAGCCGCAGTCCTACCGGCCCAAACCCGTCGCCGGTCCCCGCCCGTGGGACCATGGAAGCTACGTATCGATCCGACCCGAGCCGCTGCCCCCTGCGGATATCTCAAGAATCAGGACCCTGCGTGCCCGCGACCCCTAACAATGTGCCCGAGCCGAGCCGTACCGACCCGGCTCTGATCCGCAATTTCTGCATCATCGCGCACATCGACCACGGCAAGTCCACGCTCGCCGACCGGATGCTCCAGCTGACCGGGGTGGTCGAGCAGCGGCAGATGCGTGCTCAGTACCTCGACCGTATGGACATCGAGCGCGAGCGCGGCATCACGATCAAGTCCCAGGCGGTCCGTCTGCCCTGGGCCCCGACCGAGGACAAGGGCAACACCCACATCCTCAACATGATCGACACTCCGGGGCACGTGGACTTCACGTACGAGGTGTCCCGGTCGCTCGCCGCGTGCGAGGGGACGATCCTGCTCGTCGACGCCGCTCAGGGCATCGAGGCCCAGACCCTCGCCAATCTCTATCTGGCGATGGAGAACGAGCTCACGATCATCCCCGTGCTCAACAAGATCGATCTGCCCGCCGCGCAGCCCGAGAAGTTCGCCGAGGAACTCGCCCACCTCATCGGATGCGACCCCGGCGATGTCCTGAAGGTCTCCGCCAAGACCGGACTCGGCGTCGAGGCGCTGCTCGACAAGGTCGTCGCCGAGGTCCCCGCACCCGTGGGCGTCGAGGACGCCCCGGCGCGCGCCATGATCTTCGACTCGGTGTACGACTCCTACCGCGGCGTCGTGACGTACGTACGAGTCATCGACGGGCAGCTCAACAAGCGCGAGCGGATCCGGATGATGTCCACCAACGCCACCCACGAGCTGCTCGAGATCGGGACGAACTCGCCCGAGATGCTCTCCGCCGACGGGCTCGGCGTCGGCGAGGTCGGCTACATCATCACCGGTGTGAAGGACGTCCGGCAGTCCAAGGTCGGTGACACGATCACCAGCCTGCACAAGGGCGCCGTCGAAGCCCTCGGCGGGTACAAGGAACCCAAGCCGATGGTGTTCTCCGGCCTCTATCCCCTCGACGGCTCCGACTACCCCGAGCTGCGCGACGCCCTCGACAAGCTCCAGCTCAACGACGCCGCGCTGGTCTACGAGCCGGAGACCTCCGCCGCCCTCGGCTTCGGCTTCCGCGTCGGCTTCCTCGGACTGCTGCACCTGGACGTGATCCGGGAGCGGCTCGAGCGCGAGTTCGGGCTCGACCTGATCGCCACCGCGCCGAACGTGGTCTACCGCGTGCTCATGGAGGACGGCACCGAGCACACGGTGACGAACCCGAGCGAGTTCCCCGAGGGGAAGATCAGCGAGGTGTACGAGCCGGTCGTACGCGCCACGATCCTCGCCCCGAGCGAGTTCATCGGCTCGATCATGGAGCTGTGCCAGACCCGCCGCGGCACCATGCTCGGCATGGACTACCTCTCCGAGGACCGCGTCGAGATCCGCTACACACTGCCGCTCGCGGAGATCGTCTTCGACTTCTTCGACCAGCTGAAGTCCAAGACCCGCGGCTACGCCTCCCTCGACTACGAGCCCACCGGCGAGCAGACCTCCAGCCTCGTCAAGGTCGACATCCTGCTGCACGGCGACAAGGTGGACGCGTTCTCCGCGATCACCCACAAGGACCAGGCGTACGCATACGGCGTGCGACTCGTGGCCAAGCTGCGCGAGCTCATCCCGCGGCAGGCCTTCGAGGTGCCCATCCAGGCGGCCATCGGCTCTCGGGTCATCGCCCGCGAGACCATCCGCGCCATCCGCAAGGATGTCCTCGCCAAGTGCTACGGCGGTGACATCTCCCGTAAGCGGAAGCTGCTGGAGAAGCAGAAGGAAGGCAAGAAGCGGATGAAGATGGTGGGCTCTGTGGAGGTTCCGCAGGAGGCCTTCATCGCGGTGCTGTCCAGCGAGGAGAACGCGGGCTCCGGCAAGGGCAAGAAGTAGCAGGCACCATTCCGGGGCAGCCGGCCACCGTCACCCCTGGAACTCGGGCACAATGCGGGCTCGTCGCGTTTCGGCGCGACGAGCCCGTACGCGTGCGTAGGGTCGCTCTGCGTAGGAGTCTTGTAGGAAGTGACAGCCCGCCACCCCTTACACACCGGCCAGCCGCGCTCTACTCTGATCACCACTCGATGGTTACTCGCGAGTTAAACAGCGGCCGCGAGTGACACAACAGCCGCAAAGAGCCAGCCGCACACTGTCGCGGGCCCGGAGGATGTCGTGAGCGACACACAAACCCTGATCGAGAACCGTCCGCCGTCCGTGGCGGCCCTCTTCTTGGAGCGGGTGGCGGCCACACCGGACGCCGAGGCCTACCGCTACCCCGTACCCCCCGCATCCGGCGAAGGCCCGGACGACTGGAAGTCGCTGAGCTGGGCGCAGGCGGCCGAGCGGGTCTTCGCCATCGCCGCGGGCCTGATCGAACTGGGCGTTCAGCCCGAGCAGCGCGTCGCGCTGTCCTCCGCCACCCGGGTCGAGTGGATCCTCGCCGACCTCGGCATCCTGTGCGCGGGCGCGGCGACGACGACCGTCTACCCGCAGACGAACGCCGAGGAATCGGCCTTCATCCTCTCCGACTCCGAGAGCAAGGTCCTGGTCGCGGAGGATGCCGCACAGCTCGCCAAGGCGCGCGAGAAGCGGGCCGAACTCCCCGAACTGAGCCATGTCGTCGTCATCGACGGCACCGGCGTGGACTCCTCCCAGGACGAGGGCGACTGGGTACTCACCCTCGCCGAGCTGGAGAAGCGCGGCGCCGCCGTCCTGGAGAAGAACCCCGACCTGATCAAGGAGAAGGTCGCCGCGATCACCTCCGACCAGCTCGCCACGCTGATCTACACCTCCGGCACCACCGGCCGCCCCAAGGGCGTACGGCTGCCGCACGACAACTGGTCGTACATGGCGAAGGCGACCTCCGCGACCGGCCTGATCAGCGCCGAGGACGTGCAGTACCTGTGGCTGCCGCTCGCCCACGTCTTCGGCAAGGTGCTCACGTCCGGGCAGATCGACGTCGGGCACGTCACCGCCGTCGACGGCCGGGTGGACAAGATCATCGAGAATCTGCCGGTGGTGAAGCCGACGTACATGGCGGCCGTGCCCCGCATCTTCGAGAAGGTCTACAACGGCGTCGCGGCCAAGGCCCGTGCCGGTGGTCCCGCCAAGTACAAGATCTTCCAGTGGGCGGCGGGGGTCGCGCGCGAGTACGCGAAGGTCAGCCAGGACAACTTCCGCAGGACCGGTACGGCCTCCGTGCCCTTCGGCCTCGGCGCCAAGCACAAGATCGCGGACGCGCTCGTGTACTCCAAGCTGCGTGAGGCCTTCGGTGGCAACATGCGCGCCTGTGTCTCCGGATCGGCCGCGCTCGCGCCCGACATCGGCTACTTCTTCGCCGGCGCCGGTGTGCACATCCTTGAGGGGTACGGACTGACGGAGTCGTCCGCCGCGTCCTTCGTCAACCCCGGCGAGGCCTACCGCACCGGCACGGTCGGCAAGCCGCTCCCCGGCACGGAGGTGCGCATCGCGGACGACGGCGAGATCCTGCTGCGCGGGCCCGGGATCATGGAGGGCTACCACAAGCTGCCCGACAAGACCGCCGAAGTCCTGGAGCCGGACGGCTGGTTCCACACCGGTGACATCGGCGAGCTGTCCCCCGACGGCTATCTGAAGATCACCGACCGCAAGAAGGACCTCATCAAGACGTCCGGCGGCAAGTACATCGCGCCCGCCGAGGTCGAGGGCCGGTTCAAGGCGGTGTGCCCGTACGTCTCCAACATCCTCGTGCACGGCGCCGACCGGAACTTCTGCACCGCGCTCATCGCGCTCGACGAGCCGTCCATCCTCGGCTGGGCCAAGGAGAACGGCATGGAGGGCAAGTCGTACGCCGAGGTCGTCGCCGCCCCCGCGACGGTCGAGCTCATCGACGGGTACGTCAAGCAGCTCAACGAAGGGCTTCAGCGGTGGCAGACCATCAAGAAGTTCAAGATCCTGCCGCGGGACCTCGACATCGAGCATGGTGAGCTGACGCCGAGTCTGAAGTTGAAGCGGCCGGTTGTCGAGCGGGAGTACAAGCACCTGATCGATGAGATGTACGCCGGCTCTCGCGAGGCGTGAGCTGAGCGTTTTCAGCGGGCGTTTCCTCCAGGAGGAGTGGGGAACTGCGGTTCGGCTGTTGGCTGCGGGTTGTACGTGGCTGGTCGTGCAGTTCCCCGCGCCCCTGACGGGGCGCACCCTGCGGGCCGTACGTGGCTGGTCGCGCCCATGCGGCGGAGCCGCAAAATGACACAGCCCCGCGCCCCTAAAGAGGTCTCCGGCCTCTTCAAGGGGCGCGCACCTTGCACCCCGACGTCACAGGGCGCCGTTTCCCGTCACCAAGGCCCGTAGGTCTATGACCTGTGTGCGCAACTCCGCCAAGTCCGGGGTTTCCTCCGCCAGTTGCTTCTCCACGGCGTCCAGGCGGGCATTCACTTGCGCGCCATGTGCCCGCTGCTGGGCCAGCATCCGTTCCAGCTGCCGGTTCTTGCGGTGGAGGTCCAGGAAGACCGTGACCTTGGCGCGTAGGACCCAGGGGTCGAAGGGCTTGGTGAGGTAGTCGGCGGCGCCGGTGGCGTAGCCGCGGAAGGCGTAGCCCGCGTCGGCGTCCGTGCCTGTCAGGAAGATGATCGGGACGTCCTTGGTCTGGTCGAGCCGCTTGATGTTCGCGGCGGTCTCGAAGCCGTCCATGCCCGGCATACGGATGTCGAGCAGCACGACGGCGAACCGCTGCCGCAGCAGCGCCTTCATCGCCTCCTCGCCCGAACGGGCCCGTACCAGCGGCTCGTTGAGGGACCCCAGGACCGCCTCCAGCGCGATCAGGTTGTCCTCCATGTCGTCCACGAGGAGTATGTTGGCGCGCTCGTCGGTCGATGCCTCAGTACTCATGGTGTTGGTCTGCCTGCCTCAGTCGTTCGGCGACGGGACGGGGACGGGGCCGACGGTTTCTGTCTCCTCGCCGGGTCCCTCCGCCTTCGCGTCGTCGTCTTGTTCGTCGTCTTGTCCGGCCGGGTCCAGGAGGGTGCAGACGACGGTCAGCAGTTGATCGACGTCCACCGGCTTGGGTACGTAGTCGTTGGCGCCGCGGGCGATGGACTTCTCGCGGTCGCCCGGCATCGCCTTGGCGGTGAGGGCGACGATGGGAAGGCCGGCCCAGCGCGGGGTGCGGCGGATGGCGGCGATGGTCTCGTAACCGTCCATCTCCGGCATCATGATGTCCATCAGGACGAGTTCGACATCGGGATTGCGCTCCAGGGTCTCGATGCCCTCGCGCCCGTTCTCCGCGTACAGGACGGGCATACCGACCCGCCCCAGTACATGGGTGAGCGCGAAGACGTTGCGGATGTCGTCGTCCACGATCAACACCCGGCGCCCTGGCAGGAGTTGACCCGCCCGGCCCGCCTTCCAGGCCTCCAGCTTGGTGGGCGTGGGCCAGGTGTCGTCCGTGTCCTGGGCGGTGTGCGGCTCGGTGGACTCGATGGACAACTGCTCGGGTGCGGGAGCCTGGCGCTCCTCGGGTACGGGCCCGGTCGCCGAGTGTCCGGGGCTGGCGACAGGGACGTACAGCGTGAAGGTGGAGCCCTTGCCCGGCTCGCTCTCGGCGATGATGCGGCCGCCGAGCAGCCTGGCGATCTCCCGGCTGATGGACAGGCCGAGGCCCGTGCCGCCGTACTTGCGGTTGGTGGTTCCGTCGGCCTGCTGGAACGCCTCGAAGATCACCGGGAGTTTCTCCGGTGCGATACCGATACCGGTGTCGGTGACCGTGAAGGCGACCACATCGTCGTGGTCGCCGCGCGTGTAGCGGTGGTCGGGGTCCTTGACGCGGTTGACGCGCAGCTCGACCCGGCCGTTCGCGGTGAACTTGATCGCGTTGGACAGCAGATTGCGCAGGATCTGCTGGAGGCGCTGCTCGTCCGAGTACATCTCGCGCGGTACGTCCTCGCCGACCGCCACCTCGAAGGCGAGCCCCCGGTCCAGCGTGAGCGGCCGGAACGTGGCGTGGACGTAGTCGAGCAGTTTGATCAGCGGCAGCTTCTTCGGGCGTACGTCCATCCGGCCGGCCTCGATCTTCGACAGGTCGAGGATGTCGTTGATCAGCTGAAGCAGGTCCGAGCCCGAACGGTGGATCGTGGACGCGAACTGCACCTCCTGGTCGGAGAGATGACCGTCCGGGTTGTCGGAGAGCAGGCGGGCCAGGATGAGGAGGGAGTTCAGCGGTGTGCGCAGTTCGTGCGACATGTTCGCCAGGAACTCCGACTTGTACTGCGACGAGGTCGCCAGGAGTGCTGCCTTCTCCTCCAGTTCGGCGTTCGAGCGCTGCAACTCGGCTTGCTGGCGCTGGAGTTCGTCGGAGCGTTCCTGGAGCTGGGTGGCCAGCTGCTGGGACTGGCCGAGCAGGGACTCCGTACGGGAGTTGGCGATGATGGTGTTGATCGCGACGGCGATGGTGTTCACGAACTGGTCGAAGAACGCGAGGTGGACGTCGGAGAAGCGGGAGAAGGACGCCAGTTCGATCACGCCGAGGAGCTTGTCCTCGAAGAGGATCGGGATGATGACGACGCTGGACGGGGACGCCTCGCCAAGACCGCTGTTGATCTTGATGTAGTCCGGCGGGGCCTCCTCGACGAGGATCCGCTTCTTCTCCCGGGCCGCCTGCGCCACAAGGCCGTGCACCGGGAGTCCACCGGTCTCCACGGTCGCGCCCTGTGCCGCCCCGTACCCGGCGATGAAGGCAAGTCCCTTGCCGGGTACGGCCGTTCGCCCCGCCGGGCTGTCCTCGTCGGGGTCGGCCAGATAGAACGCGCCGTACTGGGCGTTGACCAGCGGCGTCAGCTCGCGCAGGAGCAGGTCGGCGACCTCCATCAGGTCGCGGTGGCCCTGCATCAGGGCGGCGAGGCGGGCGAGGTTCGACTCCAGCCAGTCCTTCGCGCGGGTCGTCTCGCGGAGGTTGGCCACCATCAGGTTGATGTTGTCCTTCAGCTCGGTGACCTCGCCGCGGGTCTCCACCGAGATGGAGCGGGACATGTCGCCCTGGGCCACCGCGGACGCCACCTCGGCGATGGCGCGTACCTGGGTGGTGAGATTGGAGGCGAGTTCGTTCACGTTCGTCGTCAGGCGCTTCCAGGTGCCGTACACGCCCTCGACCCTTGCCTGACCGCCGAGTTGGCCCTCCGAGCCCACCTCGCGGGCCACCCTCGTCACCTCGGACGAGAACGACGACAGGGTGTCCACCATCGTGTTGATCGTGGTCTTCAGCTCCAGGATCTCGCCGCGCGCGTCCACGTCGATCTTCTTGGAGAGGTCACCCTGGGCCACGGCGGTGGCGACCTGTGCGATGTTCCGTACCTGCGAAGTGAGGTTGTCCGCCATGTAGTTGACGTTGTCGGTCAGGTCCCGCCACACACCCGAGACGCCGAGGACCTGGGCACGCCCGCCGAGCCGCCCGTCCGTGCCGACCTCGCGGGCCACGCGGGTCACCTCGTCGGCGAAGGCGCGCAGCTGCTCCACCATCGTGTTGACGGTGTCCTTGAGTTCGAGGATCTCGCCGCGGGCGTCGACGGTGATCTTCTTGGACAGGTTGCCGTTCGCGACCGCTGTCGTCACCTGGGCGATGTTGCGGACCTGCGAAGTCAGGTTCAGGGCCATGAAGTTGACGTTGTCGGTGAGGTCTTTCCAGACCCCCGATACGCCACGGACCTGGGCCTGACCTCCCAGGTTGCCCTCGGTGCCGACCTCGCGGGCCACCCTCGTCACTTCGTCCGCGAACGCGGAGAGCTGGTCGACCATCGTGTTGATCGTCGACTTCAGCTCCAGGATCTCGCCCTTCGCCTCCACCGTGATCTTCTTGCCGAGGTCGCCCTGGGCGACGGCGGTCGAGACGAGGGCGATGTTCCGTACCTGTGAAGTCAGGTTGTCGGCCATGAAGTTGACGTTGTCGGTGAGGTCCTTCCAGACCCCCGATACGCCACGGACCTGAGCGCGACCTCCCAGGTTGCCCTCGGTGCCGACCTCGCGGGCCACGCGGGTCACCTCGTCGGCGAAGGCGGAGAGCTGGTCCACCATCGTGTTGATCGTCGACTTGAGTTCGAGGATCTCGCCCTGTGCGTCGACCGTGATCTTCTGGCTGAGGTCGCCGTTGGCCACGGCCGTCGTCACCTGGGCGATATTGCGGACCTGACTGGTCAGGTTGGACGCCATGAAGTTCACGTTGTCCGTCAGGTCCTTCCAGACCCCGGAGACACCGCGCACCTGTGCCCGGCCGCCCAGCTGGCCCTCCGTGCCCACCTCCCGCGCCACCCGCGTGACCTCGTCGGCGAAGGCGGACAGCTGGTCGACCATCGTGTTCACGGTCAGCTTCAGTTCGAGCAGCTCGCCCGTCGCCTCCACCGTCACCGTGCGGGTCAGGTCGCCCTGCGCCACCGCCGTCGTCACCAGGGCGATGTCCCGCACCTGGGCCGTCAGCCGGGACGCCATCGTGTTGACGGCCTCGGTGACGTCCCGCCAACTCCCGGACAGGCCCGTCACCTTGGCGCGACCGCCCAGCCGCCCCTCCGTGCCGACCTCGCGCGCGACCCGGGTCACCTCTCCGGTGAAGAGGGACAACTGATCGACCATCTTGTTGACCGCTCGTCCCAACCGGCGTAGGTCGCCCCGGAGTTGACGGTTTCCGTCATGCAGGTCGACCCGCTGGGTCAGATCGCCTCCCGCCACCGCGTCCAGCACACGCGTCGCGTTCGCGGCGGGCGCCACCAGCGCGTCGAGCAGCTGGTTCACCTCGTCGACCCTGGTCGTCCACTGGCCCTGACCGGGGCTCGCGGAGAGCCGCTCGTCAAGGCGGCCGTGGCGCACCAGTTCCCGGCGGACGCGCTGCACCTCGGAGTTGAAGTGCGCGTCACGGCCCATGATCTGGTTGAACACCGTGTTGAGCTCGGCCACCAGACCCTGCCCCGACTCCGGCACCTTCGTGAAGTCGCCGTCCCGGGTGGCGGTCATGGCGGCGAGCAGAGGACGTAGATCTGATGCCCGAATCTGTCCGTCTTCGAGCACATGCGTAGCACTGTTCTCACTCATGCGAGCCCACTTCGGTAACTCGGCGCTTATGGGCCGGGCCAGTCTGTCACTCTGTCGATGCCGCCTGAGGCCTATTCGTCCAACTGCTCAGGGAGCCGCACAGTGGGGGCCACACCAACGCGACGGGATGCCATGTCTCGTGCTCCTGTTACGCCTGAGCGCCCGCGCCCGACCGCGCGTACGTCGCTGCCGGGCAACCCTCTCGCGCCGGGAGCCGCCCGCCGCTTCGTCCGCACCGCCCTCGCGGAGTGGACCGAACTCGCCCTTCCCGGCGTCGAGTTCATCACCGACCGGCTGGTCAACGACGCCGTGGTGGTGGTCAGCGAACTCGTCACCAACGCGGTCGTGCACGCCGGCACGGACGTGGACCTTCAGACGCGCATCGAGTCCGCCGAGGCCGCCGAGACCACTGAGGACGCCGGCGGGGGGCCGGCCGGTGTGCTCGTCATCGAGGTCGCCGACCACCACCCCGCGCGCGTGGTGCGCGACGACGGCGTAGAACGATCGTCCGACACCCTCGAGTACGGGCGTGGTCTGCGGCTCGTCTCCGCGCTCGCCGAGTCCTGGGGCATCACCTACCGCACCGGCACCAAGATGGTGTGGGCGCGGCTACCCGTCGACGAGGTGGCGCCCGTCGAGGAGACGGCCGAGCCAGAGGCGTACGCCGGTGAACACGCCCTGCTGCGCGGGGTGCGGGCCGCCGAGATCCTCACCCCCGCGCCCCGGCGCGGCGTACCGCTGCAGGACCGGGAATGGCTCAACCGCGGCGCCCTCTGCTTCCTCGCCGAGGCCTCCGACCTGCTCGCCGGACAGCTCGACGAGGACCTGGTCGCCGCACTCACCGGGCAACTGCTCGTGCCACGGCTCGCCGACTGGTGCGCGGTGTGGCTGGAGGACGAGGCGCCGGGCCGGTCCGACTGGGGCCTGGTCGGCGGGCAACGGCTCGCCCGCGTCTGGCACGGCAGCGAGAACCGCATCGAGGAACTGCGCCTGTTCCTTGAGAAGGATCCGCCGCGCGTGCCCGACTCGGCGGGCTCCAGCCCCGTCACCGTGCCCTGGCCCGGCCAAGCGCTCGGTGCGGGCGCGGAGAGCGGGACGGCACTCGCGTACCGGCTGATCGCGGGCGGCCGGCCGCTCGGCACACTCGTCATCGGGCGGGCCGGACTCGTCCGTTTCCCCGACGAGATCACCGGGCTCGTCGAGGACCTCAGCCGCCGGGTCTCGCTCGCCGTCGGTGCGGCCCGGCAGTACGCGCGCCAGGCCACCATCAGCCGCGTACTGCAGCGTGGCCTGCTGCCCGGGGCGGTCGCCGAAATACCGGGCGTACGCAGCGCGCTCGTGTACGAACCGTGCGACAAGGGCGGGCCGAGCGGTGACTTCTACGACCTGTTCCCGGCCGGGGACGGACGCTGGTGCTTCGCGCTCGGCGACGTCCAGGGCAAGGGTCCCGAGGCCGCGGTGGTCATCGGTCTGGCCCGGCCCTGGCTGCGGCTGCTCGCCCGCGAGGGCTACGAGGTGCCCGACGTCCTCGACCGTCTCAACCAGCTGCTCCTCGACGACGCGACCGAGGCCGCGGACGCCGCCGCCCGTTCCCTGGTGGCGGCCGGCGGCTCCGGCCTTGCCGACGAGGGGCCGCAGAACCGGTTCCTCTCCCTGCTGTACGGCGAGCTGGTCCCCTACGACGGCGGTGTGCACTGCACCCTCGCCTCCGCCGGGCATCCGCTGCCGCTGGTTCTGGAACCCTGCGGCTCGGTGCTGACCGAGGTGGCCCAGCCGCAGACGCTCCTCGGCGTCTTCGAGGACGCGACGTACACCAGCGACAGCTTCGAGCTGCGCCCCGGCGACAGCCTCCTGTGCGTCACGGACGGGGTGACGGAGCGGCGCAGCGGGACCCACCAGTTCGACGACTCCGACGGTCTCGCCACCGTCCTCAGCAGCTGTGCGGGGCTGAGCGCCGAGCTGATCGCGGAGCGGGTCCGGCGTCTGGTGCACGAGTTCGGGTCGAAACCGCCGGAGGACGATCTCGCGCTGCTGGTGCTGCAGGCGGAGTAGGCCGGGGACTGTCGGCGGTGCTGGACAATGGAAGGCATGCCTTCCGCACTTCCCGACGGTGAACCCGTCCCCCACGACGGGACGCTCCCCGCGCACGCCCTGGCGGGCGCGGCCTCGCGCCCCCTCGGGTTCTATCTGCACGTGCCGTACTGCGCGACGCGCTGCGGCTACTGCGACTTCAACACGTACACCGCGACCGAGCTGCGAGGCAGCGGGGGCGTCCTCGCCTCCCGCGACAACTACGCCTCGACCCTGATCGACGAAATTCGGTTGGCTCGCAAGGTCCTGGGCGACGACCCCCGTCCGGTGCGCACGGTCTTCGTCGGCGGCGGTACGCCCACGCTGCTGGCCGCCGATGATCTCGTACGGATGCTGGGGGCGATCCGGGAGGAGTTCGGGCTCGCGGAGGATGCGGAGATCACGACGGAGGCGAACCCGGAGTCGGTGGATCCGGCGTATCTGGCCGCACTGCGGGCCGGAGGCTTCAACCGGGTCTCGTTCGGGATGCAGAGTGCCCGGCAGCATGTGCTGAAGGTGCTGGACCGTACGCATACGCCCGGGCGTCCCGAGGCGTGCGTCGCCGAGGCGCGTGCGGCGGGGTTCGAGCATGTGAACCTGGACCTGATCTACGGGACGCCGGGGGAGTCGGACGACGACTGGCGGGCGTCGTTGGAGGCGGCTCTGGGGGCCGGCCCTGACCATGTGTCGGCGTACGCGTTGATCGTTGAGGAAGGGACGCAGCTGGCGCGCCGGATCCGGCGGGGTGAGGTCCCGATGACGGACGACGACGTCCACGCGGACCGGTACCTGATCGCGGACGAGGTGCTGGCGGGGGCGGGGTTCGACTGGTACGAGGTGTCGAACTGGGCCACGTCCGGGGCGGGGCGGTGTCTGCACAACGAGCTGTACTGGCGGGGGGCCGACTGGTGGGGGGCCGGGCCGGGGGCGCACAGCCATGTGGGGGGTGTGCGGTGGTGGAACGTGAAGCATCCGGGGGCGTATGCGGGCGCCTTGGCGGCGGGCAGGTCGCCCGGCGCCGGGCGCGAGCTCCTCTCCGAGGAGGACCGCCGCGTGGAGCGGATCCTGTTGGAGCTGCGGCTCCGGGAGGGGTGCCCGTTGTCCTTGCTGAGGCCGGACGGGCTCGCGGCGTCTCGGCGGGCGCTGGCCGAGGGGCTGCTGGAGACGGGGCCGTATGGGGAGGGGCGGGCTGTTCTTACGCTGCGGGGGAGGTTGCTGGCGGATGCGGTGGTGCGGGATCTGGTGGACTGAGGGTTGGTTTCGCCCCCGCCGCCCTTACCCGTCCCATCCTCGGGGCTTCGCCCCGGATCCCCGCCAGGGGCGCTGCCCCTGGACCCCGCTGAGGGCTGCGCCCCCAGACCCCCTTCGGGGCTCCGCCCCGGACCCCGTTTCCGGGGGCCGGCCCCCGGACCCCCGCTCCTCAAACGCCGGAGGGGCTGATTTTGCGCGGACCTGGGCTGATTTCCGCAGCTGGGGTTCGGCTGCCCAAGCGGGTTCCGCTACCCAGGCGGAACTTTGCAGCCCAGTCCCGCACCAACCAGCCCGTCCGGCGCTTGAGGACGAGGCCGTTCAGGCCGACGCGGGGTCTGGGGGCGCAGCCCCCAGCGGGGTCCAGGGGCGGAGCCCCTTGGCATGGGACGGGTAAGGGCGGCGGGGGCGAATCCCGCTGCACGCAGCCGTCACTCCGGCGCCGTGACAAAGTCGATCAGTTCCTCCACCCGCCCCAGCAGCGCCGGCTCCAGATCCCGGTACGAGCGCACCGAGCCAAGGATCCGCCCCCACGCCGCCCCCGTGTTCTCCGGCCACCCCAGCGCCCGGCACACCCCCGTCTTCCAGTCCTGCCCGTGCGGGACACGAGGCCAGCCCGCAATCCCCACCGACGACGGCTTCACCGCCTCCCAGACGTCGATGTACGGATGGCCCACCACCAACGCGTACTCACTCGTCACCGCCTCCGCGATACGCGACTCCTTGCTGCCCGGCACCAGGTGGTCGACCAGGACGCCCAGGCGGGCGTCGGGACCAGGGGCGAAGCCCTCGACGATCGACGGAAGGTCGTCGATGCCCTCCAGGTACTCCACGACCACGCCCTCGATGCGCAGGTCGTCGCCCCACACCTTCTCGACCAGTTCCGCGTCGTGTCGGCCCTCCACGTAGATGCGCCCGGCACGGGCGACGCGGGCGCGGGCGCCGGGGACGGCCACCGAGCCGGATGCCGTACGGGTAGGACGTGCCGGCGCCGACGACGGACGTACGAGCGTCACCACCCGGCCCTCCAGCAGGAAGCCGCGCGGCTCCAGCGGGAACACGCGGTGTTTGCCGAAGCGGTCCTCCAGCGTGACCGTGGCCGCCTCGCAGCGGATCACGGCGCCGCAGAAGCCGGTGCCGGGTTCCTCGACGACCAGGCCGGGCTCGGCCGCGACCTCTGGTACGGGCTGGGACTTCTTCCAGGGAGGGGTCAGATCCGGTGAGTACTGGCGCATTCGGCAGACGATACCCATACGACCTTCATCACACCCCGAAACGCCTTGCCAGCGCGTCCCGTTGGGCCCGGACGAAGCCCGCGTCCACCGCGGCGCCGTGCCCGGGGACGTACACCGCGTCCTCGCCGCCCAGGGACAGCAGGCGGTCCAGGGCCGCGGGCCAGTGGGACGGTACGGCGTCGGAGCCGGCCTGGGGTTCGCCGGACTCCTCGACCAGGTCGCCGCAGAAGACGACCTCCGGGCCCTCCGCCCCGGGCGGGCCGGGGACCAGGACCGCCAGATCGTGGGGCGTATGGCCGGGGCCCACGTTCGCCAGCAGGACCTGCCGGCCGCCGCCCAGATCCAGGGTCCACTCGCCGGACACCAGGTGCCGCGGCCGGACGAGGAGATCCGCCGCCTCGGCCGCCTCGAGCGGATCGGCGCCGTGGCGTACGGCGTCCGCGCGCAGCTCTTCGCGGTCGTGAACGAGCACTCGGTCCACGCCCACCGCGCCGAACACCTCGGCCCCCGCGAACGCCGCCGCCCCGAGGACATGGTCGAAGTGGGGATGCGTGAGCGCGAGATGGGTGACCCTGCCGCCTCCGAGGAGCCGTTGCGCCTCCGTACGCAGCCGCACGCCCTCCCGCACGCTCGAACCGGCGTCGATCATGAGCGCCGCGCCCTCGCCCACGACAAGACCGACCGTGCAGTCCCACACGGGAAGACGGCACCGCCCGGCTCCGGGGGCCAGCTCCTCCCACCCCGCAGCTGCCCAGACCGTGTTCAGCACCCCGCAGCCTCTTCCCAAGTCACCGTCATGCAACGACGCTAGCTGTATGTCCCCGACAGAGCAGGACATGCCCGTACACCTCGGATCAGCGGCTCAGGTCCGCCCTTGCCGGGGCGCCACCCCACGGCCGTACACTTGAGCCGGGATGCTGGCACTCGTGCGCGATGAGTGCCAACCGAAGACAGGCGACGACCACGGGAAAGACCAGCTGGAGGTGTGCGCGATGCTCAGTGAACGCAGGCTCGAAGTGCTCCGCGCCATCGTCCAGGACTACGTGGGCACGGAAGAGCCGGTGGGTTCCAAGGCACTCACCGAGCGGCACAACCTCGGAGTCTCCCCGGCGACCGTGCGCAACGACATGGCGGCGCTGGAGGACGAGGGCTACATCGCGCAGCCACACACCAGCGCCGGACGCATCCCCACGGACAAGGGCTACCGCCTCTTCGTCGACAAACTCGCGGGCGTCAAGCCGATGACGGCGCCCGAGCGACGGGCGATCCAGAACTTCCTCGACGGCGCCGTCGATCTCGACGACGTGGTGGGGCGGACCGTACGGCTGCTGGCGCAGCTCACCCGGCAGGTGGCGGTTGTGCAGTATCCGTCGCTGACGCGTTCGACGGTGCGGCATGTGGAGCTGCTGTCGCTGGCTCCGGCCCGCGTCATGCTCGTACTGATCACGGACACGGGACGGGTCGAGCAGCGCATGGTCGACTGCCCGGCGCCGTTCGGGGAGACGTCTCTGGCGGATCTACGCGCGCGGCTCAACAGCCGGGTCGCGGGCCGCCGGTTCACGGACGTCCCGCAGCTGGTGCAGGACCTGCCGGAGGCCTTCGAGGCCGAGGACCGCGGCACGGTCTCGACGGTGCTCTCCACCCTTCTGGAGACGCTCGTCGAGGAGACCGAGGAGCGGCTGATGATCGGCGGCACCGCCAATCTCACCCGCTTCGGACATGACTTTCCCCTCACGATCCGGCCCGTTCTGGAAGCATTGGAGGAGCAGGTCGTCCTGCTCAAACTCCTTGGTGAGGCAAGCGATTCGGGCATGACGGTGCGGATCGGTCATGAGAACGCCTATGAGGGACTCAACTCCACGTCGGTCGTCTCTGTCGGTTACGGTTCGGGCGGCGAGGCAGTAGCCAAACTCGGCGTGGTCGGACCGACCCGCATGGATTACCCGGGAACGATGGGAGCGGTACGAGCGGTGGCACGGTACGTCGGACAGATCCTGGCGGAGTCGTAAGTGGCCACGGACTACTACGCCGTACTCGGCGTGCGCCGCGACGCGTCACAGGACGAGATCAAGAAGGCCTTCCGGAGACTCGCCCGCGAGCTGCATCCGGACGTCAATCCCGATCCGAAGACGCAGGAGCGGTTCAAGGAGATCAACGCCGCGTACGAGGTGTTGTCGGACCCGCAGAAGAAGCAGGTCTACGACCTCGGCGGCGACCCGCTGTCCCAGGCGGGCGGCGGTGGCGCGGGCGGATTCGGCGCGGGCGGGTTCGGGAACTTCTCGGACATCATGGACGCGTTCTTCGGTACGGCGTCCCAGCGCGGCCCGCGCTCGCGCACCCGTCGCGGCCAGGACGCGATGATCCGTCTGGACATCGAGCTCGACGAGGCGGCCTTCGGGACGACGAAGGACATCCAGGTCGACACGGCCATCGTCTGCACCACGTGCAGCGGCGAGGGCGCGGCTCCGGGTACCTCGGCCCAGACGTGTGACATGTGCCGCGGCCGCGGTGAGGTCTCGCAGGTCACGCGGTCCTTCCTCGGCCAGGTCATGACGTCCCGGCCCTGCCCGCAGTGCCAGGGCTTCGGCACGGTAGTACCGAACCCGTGCCCGGAGTGCGCGGGCGACGGACGCGTACGCTCCCGCCGGACCCTGACCGTGAAGATCCCGGCCGGTGTCGACAACGGCACGCGGATCCAGCTCGCCGGAGAGGGCGAGGTCGGCCCCGGTGGCGGGCCCGCCGGTGACCTCTACGTCGAGATCCACGAGGTCCCGCACCCCGCCTTCCAGCGCCGCGGCGACGATCTGCACTGCACGGTCACCCTCCCGATGACCGCGGCGTCGCTCGGCACGAAGGTCCCGCTGGAGACGCTCGACGGCATGGAGGAGATCGACATCCGCCCCGGCACCCAGTCCGGCCAGTCGATCCCGCTGCACGGCCGCGGTGTCACGCATCTGCGCGGCGGCGGTCGCGGCGACCTCATCGTGCACGTCGAGGTCCAGACTCCGAGCAAGCTGGACGTGGAGCAGGAGCGGCTGCTGCGCGAGCTGGCGAAGCTGCGGGGGGAGGAACGGCCTACGGGGCAGTTCCAGCCGGGGCAGCAGGGGTTGTTCTCGCGCCTCAAGGACGCGTTCAACGGGCGCTGACGGTGGGCGGGCCGGTCGGCCGGGGGTCCGGCCCCGCCGCGCAGCGGCAATGGGATGCAGCGGCCCCCGGGTGAGCACAGTCAGCCGGGGCAGCAGGGGCTGTTCTCGCGGTTGAAGGATGCCTTCAACGGTCGCTGACGCCGGGCGGCGGGCTGGTCGACCGGGGCTTGTTCTCGTGCCCGGAGGGCTTCGCCGTACGTGCTGACCGGTGCCCATTCCGGTGGCGTATGCCGGTGGGAAGGCCGGATTCGGTCCTCTTCGGAGGACGTGACAACATGCCGTCATGTCCTCCGCGCTGACCGATCTTTTCCCCCTACCGATCGTGCAGGCCCCGATGGCGGGCGGCGTCTCCGTGCCGCAGCTCGCCGCGGCCGTGTCCGGGGCAGGGGGGCTCGGTTTTCTCGCCGCCGGCTACAAAACGGCCGACGGCATGTACCAGGAGATCAAGCAGCTGCGCGGGGCGACGAACCGGCCCTTCGGCGTGAACCTCTTCATGCCGCAGCCCGAGTACGCCGACCCCGCCGCCGTCGAGGTCTACGCCAACCAGCTCGCCGGCGAGTCCGCCTGGTACGAGACCAAGCTGGGCGACCCCGACAGCGGACGCGACGACGGCTACGACGCCAAACTCGCCGTACTCCTCGACAACCCGGTGCCGATCGTCTCCTTCCACTTCGGCTGCCCCACCCGCGAGGTCCTGGACTCCCTCGCCCGCGCCGGCACGTTCACCATGGTCACCGCGACCACCGTCGACGAGGCGCAGTCCGTGCAGCGGGCAGGCGCCGGCGCGGTGATCGTGCAGGGCGTGGAGGCGGGCGGCCACCAGGGCACCCACCGCGACAACCCCGAGACGGACGGCGCCGGCATCGGACTGCTCTCCCTGATCGCGCAGGTCCGCGAGGCCGTGCAGATCCCGATCGTCGCGGCCGGCGGCATCATGCGCGGCAGCCAGATCGCCGCCGTGCTCGCCGCGGGCGCCACCGCCGCTCAGCTCGGCACGGCCTTCCTCGCCACACACGAGTCCGGCGCCAACGCCCTGCACAAGCAGGCGCTCACCAACCCCCTCTTCGTACGTACGGAGCTGACGCGCGCCTTCTCCGGCCGCCCGGCCCGCGGCCTGGTGAACCGCTTCATGCGCGAGCACGGCCCGTACGCCCCCGCCGCATACCCCCAGATCCACCACCTCACCTCCGGTCTGCGCAAGGCGGCGGCCAAGGCGGGGGACGCGCAGGGGATGGCGCTGTGGGCGGGGCAGGGGCACCGGCTCGCCCGCGATCTGCCAGCGCAGCAGCTGGTCGAGGTGCTCGCGGACGAACTGGTCGCGGCGAAGTCCGCCTTGGCGGCGCTGCCCGGCGGGGGTGCCGCCTGATGACCGCGCCGGTGTTCGTGGTGGACGCCGTGCCGGTCGGCCCGGAGTTCGTCCTCGACGGCCCCGAGGGGCGGCACGCCGTGTCCGTCAAGCGGCTCCGGCCGGGCGAGGACGTGGTGCTGACGGACGGGTGCGGGCACTGGTCGGAAGGCGTGGTGAAGTCGGCCGAGGGCAAGGACCGGCTGGTGGTCGCCGAACTCCACGAGCTCCACGAGGAGCCGGAGCCGACGCCCCGTATCACCGTCGTCCAGGCCCTCCCCAAGGGCGACCGGGGCGAACTCGCCGTCGAGACGATGACGGAGACGGGCGTCGACGAGATCGTCCCCTGGTCCGCCGCCCGCTGCATCACACAGTGGAAGGGCGACCGTGGCCTCAAGGCCCTCGCCAAGTGGCGGGCGACGGCGAGGGAGGCGGGCAAACAGTCGCGCCGGGTGCGTTTCCCGCAGGTCGCGGACGCGATGACGACCAAGCAGGTCGCCGCACTTCTCACTACGGCGGACTTCGCGGCGGTGTTGCACGAGGACCGTGCCCACCCGAGCGAGCCGCTCGCCACCGCCGAACTCCCCACCTCCGGCTCGATCGTGCTCGTGGTGGGGCCCGAAGGGGGCGTGTCTCCCGAGGAGTTGGAGGTCTTCGCTCAGTCGGGCGCGAGGGCGTACCGGCTGGGGCGCAGTGTGCTGCGTACGTCGACGGCGGGCACGGCGGCGACGGCGCTGCTGCTGGGGCGTACGGGGCGGTGGTCCTGAGGGCGGGGGGCTCTCGCCCCCGACGCCCCTGCCCCCGCCCATGGAGCCAGCGGCTTAGCGCAACGTGCGGACGAACACGTCCCCGATGGTTCGTGTCGTCAGGCACCAGGCCCGGGTAGTACGAGTCGAAGACGGCCGTCGACTCGTCGGCGCTCAGGGCCGCTCACCCCACCGTGACGGGATTGCCGTCCTGTCCTGGTGACAGGAGCTCTTCGTGGCCGGCGCGCAGATCACGTACGAAGGCGTTTCAGGAGGTGCTGGTGTTCCCGTTGAGGTCGCTGCTGTGGACCAGGTTGGTGGCCACCGAGTTGAAGCCGACCTTGGAGCCGTCGGCGCTCAGTACCGGAGCGATCGCCGATCTGCCGGCCGGGACGCCGTCGTGGGTGCCATTGGCCTGCACCGTCTGCCCGGTCACCCGGTCGTACACCAGGATGTCGCCCTGATCGTTGTCGCTCGGCCCCGAGTAGCCCTCCGGATAAGCGACCTTACGGCCGTCGGCGCTCATCGAGATCTGCTCGCACTGGGTGAAGTTCTTCGAGCCGCCCGAGGGCCGGCTGGCCCGCCGCACCTGCTGCGTCCGGCGGTCCAGGTCACCTGACACCAATGACCGGATCGGTCCGGTGCCGGACCCGATGTGGCCTGTCGCCGCCCCGCCAGCGCGGCCCAGACTCGGGGACATGACCCGAGCACTGATCGTCATCGATGTCCAGGAGTCCTTCCGCGCCCGTCCGCTGTGGGCGACCATCTCCGACCCCAAGATCGCCGACCAGGTGAACCGCCTGGTCCGGCTCGCCCGTCAGGTCGGGGACCTGGTGGTGTGGGTACTGCACACCGCGCCCGGCACCGGCGATGTCTTCGACCCGGCCGTCGGCCATGTCCGGCTGATGGAGGAGCTGGAGCGAGCGGATGGCGAGCCGCTGATCCACAAGACCTCGCACAACGCCTTCACCACCACCAACCTGCAGCAACTCCTCACCGAGCGCGGCATCCGCGAGCTCACCGTCTGCGGCATCCGCACCGAGCAGTGCGTGGAGACCACCACCCGCGTCGCGAGCGACCTCGGCTACCAGGTCACCTTCGTCACCGACGCGACCGCGACCAACCCCATCCCGCACCGCGACGCACCCGCCGACCAGAGCGTCGCCGAACTGCTGGCCGACCCCCGCACGCTGCCCGCCGAAGACGTCATCAAGCGCACCGAGTACGCCCTCGCCGGACGCTTCGCCACCATCGCGACGGTCGACCAGATGGAGGCAGCGGCAGAACCTCGGGCATGATGACCGAATCGTGAGCCACGTCGTCTTCCTCCTGGTGCCCGGAGTGCACTTGCTGGACCTGGCCGGTCCCGCGCAGGTCTTCTCCACGGCCGCCGACTTCGGGCACCCCTACACGCTCACCTACGTCGCCGAGCAGCCACAGGTCCCCACCGCCCAGGGGCTGCCGCTGGTGGCCGGGCTGGACTGGCCCGAGCTCGGACCCGAGGATCTGATCGTGGTGCCCGGCTGGCGGGCAGTCACCCTGGCCGACGCCCCCGCCATCGGCGCCGCCTCCCTGCAAGTCCTCCGGGACCACCACGCCAGGGGCGGGACGGTGGCCAGCGTCTGCGCCGGAGCCGAGGCGCTCGGCCGGGCCGGCCTGCTCGACGGCCGCCACTGCACCACCCACCACGACGTGCAGGACGAGCTGGCCCTGCGCCACCCCAGGGCGGTGGTCGTCCGCGACGTCCTGTTCACCGCCGACGACCGGGTGATCACCTCGGCCGGAATCGCCAGCGGCATCGATCTGGCCCTGCACCTGGTCGCGACCCGGCACGGCCCGGCCGTCGCCGCCCGGGTGGCCCGGAACATGGTCGTCTACGCCCGCCGCAACGGCCATGAGCCGCAGTCCAGCGCGATGTTCCGCCATCGCTCCCACCTCGACGACACCGTGCACCGTGCCCAGGACCTCATCGACGCCCGCTTCGACCAACGACTCCCGCTGCCCACCCTGGCCTCGGCCGTCGGCGTCAGCGAACGCACCCTCACCCGCCTCTTCACCCGTGCCATCGGGCTCACCCCACTGCGCTACCAGCAGACACTCCGCCTCGAACGCGCCCAACACCTCATCAGCCACGGCGCGACGATCGACGCCGCCGCCCGCTCGGTCGGCTTCGAGGACCCCCGCATGCTGCGCCGCCTCCGCGCCCGCACGGCCTGACTGCGTCAGTGGGTGGCTCCCCTTCAGGCGTGGGGACGCCCCCTTGTGCCCCGGCCCTGCGTATGTGGGCCACCCGATCACCCCGTCACCCGCGCTGGGCACCGCGAGCCCCGGGCTTCGAGCCGGACGCGCCAACCGCCGTACTGTGGCGCAGCGTTCGTGAGCCACACTCGGTCCATGAGGCAACACAATCTCTTCGGTGCCGCACTTCGGGCGCGGCGTGAAAGTACCGGCCCTGCCGCGGTTGCCCTCACCGCAGGGGGCCGACGTCGCACTCGCGGACTGCGCAGAGAGGAACTTGCCGACCTGGCCGGCGTCTCGGCGGACTACATCAGGCGGCTGGAGCAGGGCTGGAGCCACCCCTCGGCCAGTGTCGTGAACTCCCTCGCCCGGGCGTTACGCGTGGACCGGGCCGAGTACGAGTATTTCTGTGCGCTGGCGGGGCACGCCCCCGCTGACGGACCGGTCCCTCGTGACACAGGTCCGGGCGCGCGACGGCTGCTTGAACGTCTTGAGGGCACGCCGGTGTGCATCTGCGATGCGTCGTGGACGGTGGTCGCCTGGAACAGCGCATGGGAGGCGCTGCAGTGCGGAGAACAGACGTCACACACCTGGGATCGGAACCTCGCGTGGCGGGTCTTCCATCCGGATTCCGGTCGCGTCCGCAGGTCTGCCGAACAGGCAGCCAGGTTCGAAGCGATGCTGGCGGCGGAGCTTCGGACCGCGTCACTGCGCTACCCCGCGGACGACACTCTCGCCGCCCTGATCGACGAGCTGCGGAGCACGAGTGCTTCGTTCTCCACTTTGTGGAGCAGGGCGGGGGCCGTTACCCACCAGGATGACCGTTCCGTACTCAGCCATCCCGAGGCAGGTGACATCGCCCTGGACTGCGACCTGTTGGCGGTTCGTGACAGCGACCTGCGGGCCATGATCTTCACTGCACAGCCGGGTTCCGACGACGCCGAGCGGCTCAGGGAACTCGTCGGCGGTTCAGGGCGCGGGCCGACGTCAAAGGTGTGACAGTTTGGCCCAGGCTAAGCCCGCAGACCCGTTGCCATCCTTGATCGACAAGGAGAGCCGGTCGGCGTCGCCAAGGCGCAAGCCAGGAGCCGACCGGGCTTCTCACAGTGCAATTCCCCCATTGATGAAGACGGAGAACTCGGTGAGCGGTACGGAAATCCTGCAGCGCATGGAAAAGGCCATGAACGCGCACGACTTGGACGCATTTGTCGACTGCTTCACCGAGGACTTCGTCTCGGAGCTTCCACTCCATCCCCAGCGGAATTTCGTCGGTCGCGAGACCGTCCGGAAGAACTGGGGCGGACTCTTCGCGCACGTTCCGGACCTCGTGGGGACTGTCCTGCAGTCCGTTGTGGACGACGACCAGATCTGGAGCGAGTGGGAGATCCGCGGGAACACCCAGACCGGAATGCCGTACCTGGCTCGTGGTGCGGCCATCCATCGCCTCCGCGACGGAAAGCTGGCATCGGTGCGGTTCTACCTGGACAACGTCGAGGACGCCACTGAAGCAGATGGATAGCCACGTGTGCCTCCCCCGAAATTCGGGGGAGGCACAATCACGGCTCCACCCCGCCCGTCGACCACGAGACGACGCCGCCTGATGACCACGGGACCACCCCGCCGCACGAGCAGTCCGGGCCCACCGTCACGGTCACCGTGACCACCACCGTCACCGTGCACCCGAGCCCCACCTGCTCCTGCCAACCGGGGAAGTGATCCAAAGCTCTGGCCGGAGGAAGGACCGCTGCATAGGGTGATCGGGTGACACAGACCGCATCCGCTGCATCCCATGCCTCCGCTGCGTCCTCGGAGTCCGCCACGTCCTCGGCGTCTGCGACGTATCTCCGGTATCCGCATCTCCACGGCGAGTTGATCACCTTCACCGCCGAGGACGACGTCTGGGTCGCGCCCCTCGACGGCGGTCGCGCCTGGCGAGTCAGCGCCGACAACGTCCCTGTGAACCATCCGCGCATCTCCCCGGACGGTACGACCCTGGCCTGGACGTCCACCCGCGACGGCGCCCCCGAGGTGCACATCGCCCCCATCGACGGCGGCCCCTCCAAGCGCCTTACGCACTGGGGCAGTTGGCGGACCCAGGTACGCGGCTGGACCCCGGACGGCCAGGTCCTCGCGCTCAGCACCTACGGGCAGGCCAGCCTGCGGCGCAGCTGGGCGCGGGCCGTACCGCTCGACGGCGGTCCCGCAACCACCCTTCCGTACGGGCCTGTCGGCGGCGTCGCCCACGGACCCGGCGACGGCATCGTCCTGATCTCCGCGCCCATGGGCCGCGAGGCCGCCTGGTGGAAGCGGTACCGAGGCGGCACGGCGGGCAAGCTGTGGATCGATCGCGAGGGCGACGGTGAGTTCGTACGGCTGCATGCCGACCTGGACGGGAACATCGAGTACCCGTCGTGGGTCGGGGACCGGGTCGTCTTCCTCTCCGACCACGAGGGTGTGGGGGCCGTGTACTCCTCCCTCGCCGACGGGTCGGATCTGCGGCGGCACACGGCAGGTGGGGGCACCTCCCGCTCGAGCGAAGCCGAGAGTGGGGGAGGGTTTTATGCCCGGCACGCGGCGACCGACGGGACGCGCGTCGTGTACGCGTCCGCCGGTGAGCTGTGGATCCTCGACGACCTGGACGGGGCCGAGCCGCGGCGGCTCGACATCCGGCTCGGCGGGCAGCGCGTCGATCTGCAGCCGCACCCCGTGAACGCGGCCCGCTGGTTCGGCGCGGGCGCCCCCGACCACACCGGACGCGGCAGCGCGATCGCCGTGCGCGGCGCCGTCCACTGGGTCACCCACCGTTCGGGGCCCGCCCGGGCACTGGCCGCCGAGCAGGGCGTACGGGCCCGGCTGCCGCGTACGTTCCGCGTGGACGGCGAGGAGCACGTGGTGTGGGTGACGGACGCGGAGGGCGAGGACGCGCTGGAGTTCGCGCCCGCCACCGGAGCCGCACCCGGTGCGACACCGCGCCGGCTCGCCGCCGGGCAGCTGGGCAGGGTGCTCGGGCTCGCGGTGGCGCCCGACGGCAGCCGGGCCGCCGTGGCCTCGCACGACGGGCGGGTGCTGCTCGTCGAGCGGGAGACGGGAGAGGTACGGGAGGTCGACCGCAGCGATGACGGCGACGTCTCCGGGCTCGTGTTCTCGCCCGACTCGGCCTGGCTCGCCTGGTCGCATCCCGGCCCGCGCCCGCTGCGCCAGCTCAAGCTCGCCAACACCGCCGACCTGTCGGTGACCGAGGCGACCCCGCTCCGTTTCCGGGACTACGCGCCCGCGTTCACGCTGGACGGCAAACACCTCGCCTTCCTGTCGGCCCGCTCCTTCGACCCGGTCTACGACGAGCACGTCTTCGACCTGGCCTTCGTCGGCGGTTCGCGGCCGCACCTGATCACGCTCGCCGCCACCACCCCGTCCCCCTTCGGGCCGCAGCGGCACGGCCGTCCCTTCGACGCCCCCGACAAGGAGGAGACGCCCGACAGCGAGGGCGCCCCGACGACCCGTATCGACCTGGACGGACTCGCCGACCGCATCGTGCCGTTCCCGGTCGAGGCCGCCCGCTACTCGCAGCTGCGCGCTGCCAAGGACGGGCTGCTGTGGCTGCGCCACCCGGTGATCGGCGTACTCGGCGCCTCCCGCGCCACCCCGGACGACCCGGACCCGAAGACCGACCTCGAGCGCTACGACCTCGTGCAGCAGCGCATCGAGCATCTCGCCTCGGACGCCGACCGCTTCGCGGTCACCGGCGACGGCAAGCGGATCCTGCTGTGGACCGACAGCAAGCTCAAGGTCGTACCGAGCGACCGGCGCGCCTCGAACGACGACGAGAGCGACACCAACATCACCGTCGACCTGTCGCGGGTCCGCCAGAGCGTCGACCCGGCCGCAGAGTGGCGGCAGATGTACGACGAGGCCGGCCGCCTCATGCGCGACAACTTCTGGCGTCCCGACCTCGGCGGGGTCGACTGGGACGGCGTACTCGACCGCTACCGGCCGGTGCTCGACCGGGTTGCCGCGCACGACGACCTGGTGGACCTGCTGTGGGAGGTGCAGGGCGAGCTCGGCACCTCCCACGCTTACGTCACTCCGCGCGGCGGCTTCGGCAGCGGGGAGCGGCAGGGGCTGCTCGGCGCGGACATCTCCCGTCACGAGGACGGCAGTTGGCGTATCGACCGGATCCTGCCGTCGGAGACCTCCGACCCGGACGCACAGGCACCGCTCGCCGCGCCCGGCGTCGCGGTGCGCGCCGGCGACGCGATCGTCGCCGTCTCCGGGCGGCCGGTCGACCCGGTGACCGGACCGGGCCCGCTGCTCGTCGGTACGGCCGGAAAGCCGGTCGAGCTGACCATCTCCCCGTCCGGCGGCGGCGATCCACGCCACGCCGTGGTCGTCCCCATCTCCGACGAGGAGCCGCTGCGCTACCACGCGTGGGTGGCCGACCGGCGTGCGTACGTCCACGAGAAGTCCGAGGGCCGGCTCGGCTACCTCCACGTGCCCGACATGGTCGGCTCCGGCTGGGCGCAGCTCCACCGCGACCTGCGGATCGAGGTCGCCAAGGAGGGCCTGGTCGTCGACCTCCGCGAGAACCGCGGCGGCCATACGTCCCAGCTCGTCGTCGAAAAGCTCGCGAGGCGCATCGTCGGCTGGGACCTGCCGCGCGGAATGCGCCCGTACAGCTACCCCGAGGACGCGCCGCGCGGCCCGGTCGTCGCCGTCGCCAACGAGTTCTCCGGCTCGGACGGCGACATCGTCAACGCGGCGATCAAGGCGCTCGGCATCGGACCGGTGGTGGGCACGCGCACCTGGGGCGGCGTCGTAGGCATCGACAGCCGCTACCGCCTCGTCGACGGCACGCTCGTCACCCAGCCCAAGTACGCGTTCTGGCTCGAGGGTTACGAGTGGGGCGTGGAGAACCACGGCGTCGATCCGGACGTCGAGGTGATCCAGGCGCCACAGGACTACGCGGCGGGACGCGACGTCCAACTGGACGAGGCGATCCGTATCGCGCTGGCGGCGCTGACGGAGAACCCGGCGAAGACGGCTCCGCCTTTGCCGGGGGAGTGAGTCCGGAGTGAATGACGAGGGGCTTACGGCCGGGCCGCGGGCATCCTGCCCGCCCCCGCCGGTCGCTACGATGCCGACGTAACGATCATCCAGCGTGAGGAGGCCGCGCATGACAGGGGAACCGCAGGACGACTGTCTGTTCTGCAAGATCGTCGCAGGGAAGGTGCCGGCGACCGTCGTCCGTGAGACGGAGACGACTGTTGCCTTCCGGGACATCAACCCGCAGGCGCCCACACATGTCCTGGTGATCCCGAAGGTCCACTACCGGGACGCCGCCTCGCTCGCCGCCGGCGACCCCGCGGCCCTCGCCGACGTGGTGCGCGAGGCCGGTGAGGTCGCGGCTGACGAGAAGCTGGACAGTTACCGCGTCGTCTTCAACACCGGAAGCGGTGCGGGCCAGACCGTCTGGCACGTGCACGCCCACGTCCTGGGCGGCCGCGGCATGCAGTGGCCGCCGGGATAGGCCGGGACAACTCACCGTGTCCGTACGCGAATTGGTGGTCCTCGGCACCGCCAGCCAGGTCCCCACCCGACACCGCAACCACAACGGCTATCTGCTGCGCTGGGACGGGGAGGGGCTGCTCTTCGACCCCGGCGAGGGCACGCAGCGGCAGATGCTGCGTGCCGGGGTCGCGGCCCATGACCTGCACCGGATCTGCGTCACGCACTTCCACGGCGACCACTCGCTCGGCCTCGCCGGAGTGATCCAGCGCATCAACCTCGACCGGGTGCCGCACGAGATCACCGCCCACTATCCGCGCTCAGGGCGGCACTTCTTCGAACGGCTGCGGTACGCCACCGCCTACCGCGAGAGCGTCCAGCTCACCGAAGCACCGGTCGCCGCCGACGGCGTACTCACGGCCTCGAAGGCGTACACCCTGGAAGCCCGCAAGCTGGCCCACCCCGTCGAGTCGTACGGCTACCGGCTAGTCGAACCCGACGGGCGGCGGATGCTGCCCGAGCGGCTCGCCTCGTACGGGATCAAAGGGCCGGACGTGGGGCGGATCCAGCGGGAGGGGGCGCTGGGCGATGTCACGTTGGAGGACGTGAGCGTGGTGCGGCGGGGGCAGCGGTTCGCATTCGTCATGGACACCCGGCTGTGCGACGGCGTGTACGCGCTCGCGGAGGGGGCCGACATGCTCGTCATCGAGTCGACGTTCCTCGACGCGGACATCGAACTCGCCGTCGAACACGGCCACTTGACCGCCGGTCAGGCGGGTGGTGTCGCCCGGGACGCGGGCGTACGGCATCTCGTGCTGACGCACTTCAGCCAGCGGTACGACGACCCCGATGAATTCGAGCGGCAGGCGCGGGCCGCCGGGTTCGAAGGGGAGCTGACGGTGGCGCACGATCTGCTGCGGGTACCGCTTCCGAAACGCCGGTGACCCGGTCGTACGATGCCTGAATGCCCCTGCCCAAAGCCGAACTGCACGTGCACATCGAAGGCACCCTCGAACCCGAGCTGGCCCTCGCGCTCGCCGCGCGCAACGGCGTCGAGCTGCCGTACGCCGATACGGAAGAGCTCCGCAAGGCGTACCAGTTCAGCGACCTCCAGTCCTTCCTGCATCTTTACTACGAGCTGATGGCCGGACTCCGGACCGAGCGGGACTTCGAGGAGCTGGCCGACGCCTATCTCGCGCGGGCCGCGGCGCAGGGAGTGCGGCATGCGGAGATCTTCTTCGATCCGCAGGCGCACCTCGCACGCGGCGTCGACATGGGGACGGTGGTGGAAGGGCTCTGGCGGGCCCTCGGCCGGAGCCAGGCCGTGCATGGTGTCTCCACGCAGCTGATCATGTGCTTCCTGCGGGACGAGTCCGCCGAGTCCGCGATGCGGACCCTGGACGCCGCCGGGCCGTATCTCGACCGGATCGTCGGCGTCGGCCTCGACTCCGCCGAGGTCGGGCATCCGCCGGGGAAGTTCCGCGAGGTGTACGAGGCCGCCGCCGCGCTCGGGCTGCGGCGGGTCGCCCACGCGGGGGAGGAGGGGCCGCCCGCGTACATCACCGAGGCACTCGACGTACTCGGCGCCGAGCGGATCGACCACGGGCTGAGCTGCATGGAGGACCCGGCGCTGGTCGAGCGGCTCGTACGGGAGCGGGTGCCGCTGACGGTCTGTCCCCTGTCGAACGTACGGCTGCGAGCCGTCGACACCCTGGCGGAACATCCGCTGCCCGCGATGCTCGACGCCGGGCTGCTGTGCACGGTCAACTCCGACGATCCCGCGTACTTCGGCGGCTACGTCGACGACAACTTCCACGCCGTGCACGAGACGCTGGGGCTCTCGCACGATCGGCTGCGGGAACTGGCGCGGAACTCGTTCCTCGCGTCGTTCCTCGAGCATGACGAGGAGCGGCGGGGACGGTACCTCGCCGAGGTGGACGCTTACGCGTTCGAGTAGCGGACGTAGGGGGCGTAAGTGCGCGGGGTGCGCCCGCTGCCGCAAGGGCGGCTGTCAGTGCTGTGGTGCACACTGGCTGGAAATCGCACCACCTCAGGGGAGCGCACCGTGACCACGCCCCACGGAGAGGGCCCGTACCGCCGCCACGCCGACGTCGATCCGCTCGCCGGGCTGCGCACACCCGGCGACCCGCCCTGGGACGTCTACCTCACGGGCACCGTCTTCCTGGACATCATCTTCACCGGGCTCGACTCCGCCCCCGTACGCGGCACCGAGTCCTGGGCGCGCGGCATGGGCTCGAGCCCCGGAGGCGTCGCCAACATGGCGACCGCGCTGGCCCGCCTCGGCCTGAAGACCTCCCTGGCGGCTGCCTTCGGGGACGACCACTACGGGGAGTACTGCTGGGACGCCCTGGAACAGGGCGAGCACATCGACCTGTCCACGTCACGCACGGTGCCCCACTGGCACTCCCCGGTCACCGTCTCCATGGCGTACGAGGGCGAGCGGACCATGGTCAGCCACGGCCACGAACCGCCCCCGGAGGAGCCGGCGCCCGACTGCCCGCCACGCGCGCGTGCCGCCATCGCCTCCCTGACGCCGGGCACACGCGCGCCCTGGATCGCGCAAGCCGCGCGCAAGGGAGCCAGGATCTTCGCCGACGTCGGCTGGGACGACACCGGCCGCTGGGACCTCGCCGCCCTCCCCGACCTGGAGCACTGCGAGGCCTTCCTGCCGAACGCCGAGGAGGCCATGCGCTACACGCGCACCCCCTGCCCCCGCGCCGCCGCCCGCGCCCTCACCGACCACGTACCGCTCGCCGTCGTCACCCTCGGCGCGGAAGGCGCGTACGCCGTCGACGGCCGCACCGGAGAGACCGCCGACGTCCCCGCCATCGCCGTCGAGGCCCTCGACCCCACCGGCGCCGGCGACGTCTTCGTGGCCGGCTTCGTCACCGGCACCCTGGCCGGCTGGCCCCTCGCCGACCGCCTCGCCTTCGCCGGCCTCACGGCCGCCCTCTCCGTCCAGGAGTTCGGTGGCTCCCTCTCCGCCCCCGGCTGGACCGAGATCGCCGCCTGGTGGCGCCGAGTCCAGTCGTACGACGACCAGGACCCGGCCGCGCTCAGACGGTATGCCTTCCTGGAGGCACTGCTCCCGGAGGACGCCAGGCCCTGGCCACTGCGGCGGGCGGTGCCGACGATTGGGTTCCGTACGTCGGCGTGAGGGCGGCGCGGATCCCCGTCCCATACCCCTCCGGTAACGGCCCTCGAAAACGCCTACGGCGTTGTCAGTGCTCCGACGTACCCTGGGCAGTGCAAAGGCAGTCCACCGACTGCGGACCCTGCCGAGGAGGACGAGCAAGGCCTACGAGCCGGCCCATGACTGACACACCCACAGCGCACAGCCCCGTCCAGGGCCAAGCGAAAGCGCAGTTCACCGTTCCGCCCAAGCACCCCATGGTGACCGTGCTGGGCTCAGGAGACGCCCTCCTGCGCGTGATCGAGAAGGCCTTCCCGGCGGCCGACATCCACGTCCGGGGCAACGAGATCAGCGCGGTCGGCGACGCCCGCGAGGTGGCCCTCGTCCAGCGCCTGTTCGACGAGATGATGCTGGTGCTCCGCACCGGACAGCCGATGACGGAGGACGCGGTGGAACGCTCGATCGCCATGCTGAGGGCAAGTGAGGACGGCAACGGCCCGGAGGAGACCCCGGCCGAGGTGCTCACCCAGAACATCCTGTCCTCGCGCGGCCGCACGATCCGCCCCAAGACCCTCAACCAGAAGCGGTACGTCGACGCCATCGACAAGCACACCGTCGTCTTCGGCATCGGCCCCGCGGGCACCGGCAAGACCTACCTCGCCATGGCCAAGGCGGTCCAGGCCCTCCAGTCCAAGCAGGTCAACCGCATCATCCTGACCCGCCCGGCGGTAGAGGCGGGCGAGCGGCTCGGCTTCCTGCCCGGCACGCTGTACGAGAAGATCGACCCGTACCTGCGCCCCCTCTACGACGCGCTGCACGACATGCTGGACCCGGACTCGATTCCGCGGTTGATGGCGGCGGGGACGATAGAGGTGGCGCCCCTCGCATACATGCGTGGTCGCACCTTGAATGACGCCTTCATCATCCTGGACGAGGCCCAGAACACGAGCGCCGAGCAGATGAAGATGTTCCTCACCCGGCTTGGCTTCGACTCGAAGATCGTGATCACCGGTGACGTCACGCAGGTCGACCTCCCGGCGGGCACGAAGTCCGGTCTGCGTCAGGTCCAGGAGATCCTGGAGGGACTCGACGACGTCCACTTCTCGCGGCTGTCGTCGCAGGATGTCGTACGGCACAAGCTGGTCGGCCGTATCGTCGACGCGTACGAGAAGTACGACAGCGAGAACGGCACGCAGAACGGCTCTCACAAGGGCCGTGACAAACGGAAGTAGACCAAGCCCGATCATGTCGATCGACGTCAACAACGAGTCCGGAACCGAGGTCGACGAGCAGGCGATCCTCGACATCGCCCGTTACGCGCTCGCGCGGATGCGTATCCACCCGCTCTCCGAGCTCTCGGTGATCGTCGTGGACGCCGATGCCATGGAGCAGCTCCATATCCAGTGGATGGAGCTGCCGGGACCGACGGACGTGATGTCCTTCCCGATGGACGAGCTGCGTCCGCCGTCGAAGGACGGCGACGAGCCGCCGCAGGGGCTGCTCGGTGACATCGTGCTCTGCCCCGAGGTCGCCGAGCGGCAGGGCAAGGAGGCGGCGACGCAGCACTCCATGGACGAGGAGCTTCAGCTCCTCACGGTGCATGGGGTGCTGCATCTGCTCGGTTACGACCATGAGCAGGCGAACGAGAAGACCGAGATGTTCGGTCTGCAGGCCGCCATCGTGGACGGCTGGCGCGCGGAGAAGGGCCTGACCGGCCCGTCCCCGGCCCCGACCGTGTCATGAACCCCCAGATCGTTCTCGGCGCGACAGCGCTGGTCGTCGTGGCCTGGCTCGCCGCCTGCGCGGAGGCGGGTCTGGCGCGCGTCTCCAGTTTCCGCGCGGAGGAGGCCGTACGGTCCGGCCGCCGCGGCAGCGCCAAGCTGGCCCAGGTCGCCGCGGACCCGACCCGCTATCTGAACGTCGCGCTGCTGGTGCGCGTCGCCTGCGAGATGGCCGCCGCGGCGCTCGTCACGTACGCCTGCCTGATGGAGTTCGACGAGACCTGGGAGGCCCTGTCGATCGCGATCGGCGTGATGGTCCTCGTCTCGTATGTCGCGGTCGGGGTCTCCCCGCGCACGATCGGCCGCCAGCATCCGCTGAACACGGCGACGGCGGCGGCGTACATCCTGCTGCCCCTGGCGCGTGTCATGGGCCCGATCCCGCCCCTGCTGATCCTCATCGGCAACGCGCTGACGCCCGGCAAGGGCTTCCGCCGCGGCCCGTTCGCCTCCGAGGCCGAGTTGCGCGCCCTGGTCGACCTCGCCGAGAAGGAGTCGCTCATCGAGGACGATGAGCGCCGGATGGTGCACTCCGTCTTCGAACTGGGCGACACGCTCGTGCGGGAGGTGATGGTGCCGCGTACGGACCTGGTGGTCATCGAGCGTTACAAGACGATCCGGCAGGCGCTGACGCTGGCGCTGCGGTCGGGTTTCTCGCGTATCCCCGTCACCGGGGAGAGCGAGGACGACGTCGTGGGGATCGTGTATCTGAAGGATCTGGCCCGTAAGACGCACATCAGTCGGGACGCGGAGAGCGAGCTCGTCTCGACGGCGATGCGGCCTGCGGCCTTCGTACCGGACACGAAGAACGCGGGCGATCTGCTGCGCGAGATGCAGCAGCACCGCAATCACGTCGCCGTCGTCATCGACGAGTACGGCGGCACGGCCGGCATCGTCACCATCGAGGACATCCTGGAGGAGATCGTCGGCGAGATCACGGACGAGTACGACCGTGAACTGCCGCCGGTCGAGAACCTCGGCGACGACCGCTACCGCGTGACGGCCCGCCTGGACATCGGCGACCTCGGTGAGCTGTACGGCTTCGAGGCGTACGACGACGAGGATGTGGAGACGGTGGGCGGGCTGCTGGCCAAGGCGCTGGGGCGGGTGCCGATCGCGGGTGCCTCGTCGGTGGTGTCGCTGCCGGACGAGCGCGGGCTGCGGCTCACCGCGGAGACCGCGGCGGGCCGCCGGAACAAGATCGTGACCGTGCTGGTGGAGCCGATGGGTCCGGCAGAGCCGCCGGAGGAGGAGAAGAAGCCGGAGTGACCCCTCAGGAACTGCGTACCTTCTGCCTGTCCTTCAACGCGGCGGTGGAGGACTTCCCGTTCAACCCGGAGTTGTCCGTCTTCAAGGTGCTGGGCAAGCTGTTCGCGCTGACGAGCCTGGACGCCCGCCCTCTCACCGTGAACCTCAAGTGCGCCCCGGAGGACGCGATTCGTCTGCGGGGCGAGTACCCCGGGCTGATCATCCCCGGCTGGCACATGAACAAGCGGCACTGGAACACGGTCACGGTGGACGGGGAGCTCCCGGACCGGCTCGTACGGGAGCTGATCGAGGACTCGTACGACCTGGTGGTGGCTGGTCTGCCGCGTGCCGAGCGGCTCCGCCTGGACCGTCCCTGAGGATCTCGCCTGGATGACCACCCGAGTTGCGGGCACTCGGACGGCGCGAACGGCGCCGTCACGAGAGCGCTGTCACGAGAGGTGGGGAGCCGTGCGATGGGTCTGGGACTGCTGTTGACGACGACTCCTTCGGCCGGCGGTTTCGTGTTGGCGGGGCCCCGGCTGCTCGCGCGGGGGGTCGCGCCCGTGGTGGGCGCGGCTGCCGCAGCGGTGGCGGGCACGGCGCGGGCCGGCGTACGGGGCGTGGATTCCGCGGTGCGGGTCGGGCGCGTCGCCCGTAACGCGTTGCCCGGAGGCTCGCCCCACTGGCGGTCCGGCACGCGGGCGCACCTCGCGCTGCGGCCGTCCGCGGCGGAAGGGGTGCGAGGGGAGGACGGGAGGGAGCATCGGGCGCGACGGGTGGCCGCCGCGCTGGCGGAGCGGCCGGACGTGGCGTTCGCGTACTGGGACGGTGGCCTGGCGCGGCTGGTGGTGGTCGCCACCGAGGAGGCGCTCACCGACCGGGTGGTGGAGAAGGCGACCGCTCTCGCGGCCCGGCACGGACTCGCGTCGTCGGACGAGTCGGTGGAGGAGTTCACGCATCCGGGTGACCCGTCCGGAGTACGAGCCGCCGCGGCGGCGGTCGCCATCGACGCCGTGGGTACCGGAGCCGCGCTGATCGCGGGCGCCCTGCGCCTGCCGCCCTCGCCCCGGCTGGTGACCGCGGTGGTGACGCTGCTGCGCGAGAACCCGCGCTTCCGTGGCCTGCTGCGCGCCCGGCTCGGCCGCTCCCGGATGGACATGGTGCTGGCCGCGGCGAACGCGGCCGCCCATGGCGCGGGCCAGACGCCGACCTCCCTGCTGCTCGACGGGGCGCTGCGCGCCTGCCAGCTGGCGGAGACGGTGGCGCGCCTGGCCGCCTTCGACGCGGTCCACGACCAGGTGTGCACGCCGGAGCGGACCAGCGCGGCGGCGGACCACATCCCACGCCCACCGCTGCGGACCTCCCCGGCCCAGGAGTACGCCGCCCATGCCTCCGCCGGCAGTGTGGCGGGCGCCGCGGCGACGCTGCTGGTCAAGCACGACGGTGCGGAGGCGGCGGAAGCGGTCCTCGCGGGCTCGCCGAAGGCCGCGCGCTACGGGCCTGCTGCTTTCCACGCCGTGCTGAGCGGCGCGCTGTCCCGCACTGGCGTGCTGGTGCGGGACCCGGAGCGGCTGCGGCAGCTGGAGATGGCCGACACGGTCGTCCTGCATCCGAGCGCGCTGCGTACTCCGGGCGCGGGGGCGGATCCGTGGGCAGAGACCGTACTGGACGCGGCTCGGCGCGCCGGGCTGCGTGTCGTGGTGGTGGACGATCCGGCGGATTCCGCGCTGAGCGAGTTCACGAGTCTCGCCGACCAAGTCGTGGGCGGTGACCGCCCGTTGAGCGAGGTGGTGAACGGGCTGCGGGAGGGGGACGGCACCGTCGTCACGGTCGCCCGGTTGCTGTCGGCCGACGACAGCGACGTACTGTCCGGGCTGCTCGGCGGTGACGTGGCCGTCGCTCTCGCGGACCAGGAGAGCACAGTCGTATGGGGAGCGGACGTCGTGGCCCTGCACGGTCTGGCCGACGTGTGGCGGCTGCTGACCGCCGTGCGGGCTGCCCGCGTGACCGGCCACAGGTCGCAGACGCTGGCCCGGTCGGGCGCCGCGCTGTCGGGCCTGCTGGTGGCCGTCGGCGAGTCCGGGCGGGGGCGCCGCTCGCCGTTGCTGCCCGGCTTGCGGCATGCACCGGTCGACGCCGCGGCGGCGGTGGCGCTGCTGTCCGGGGCGCGAGCGGCGCTCGGCGTCGCGGTGACCCGGGCCCCGCACCCCCGTCCGCGGGTGGCCTGGCATGCGCTGGAACCGTCGGACGTCCTGTCCCGGCTGGAGCACGAACCGCACCCCGACGAGAGTGCCGTCCAGCAGGCGACCGCCCAGGTGCGTGAGGCGGTGGCCACCGTCGGCCGTCATCCCGTCCTGGCCCCGGCGCGGTGGTCGGTGCGGCTCGCCCGGGCCGTGCGCGGTGAACTGGACGATCCGCTCACCCCGGTGCTGGCGGTCGGTTCGGCCGCCTCGGCCATCCTCGGCTCCGTCGTGGACGCCCTGCTGGTCGTGGGCGCGCTCGACCTGAACGCGCTGGTCGGAGGCGTACAGCGGCTGCGGGCCGAGCGGGCGCTGTCCGGGCTGCTCGCGGGGCAGAAACAGAAGGCGCGCGTGACGGACCGGACAGAGGGCGGCCCGTTCACCGAAGCACCTGTCACATCCGCCGAAGCACACATCGTCGACGCCGCCAAGCTCGTCCCCGGCGATGTGATCGAGCTCCAGTCGGACGATGTCGTGCCCGCCGACGCCCGCCTCCTGTGGGAGGACGGCCTGGAGGTGGACGAGTCCGCGCTGACCGGCGAGTCCCTGCCGGCGGACAAGCAGACGGACCCGACTCCGCGAGCTCCTGTGCCCGACCGCGGCTGCATGGTGTTCGAGGGCACGACCGTGGTGGCCGGGCATGCCCAAGCTGTCGTGGTGGACACCGGCGACCGTACCGAGGCGGCCCGTGCTGTCTCCCTCGCCGCTCGTACCCCGCCGTCCGGCGGGGTACAGGCCAGGCTGCAGGAACTCACCCGCAAGGCGCTGCCGTTGACGCTGGCGGGCGGGGCGGCGGTGACGGGTCTTTCGCTGCTGCGCGGCACGCCGATACGCCAGGCGGTGAGCGGCGGTGTGGCGGTCGCCGTGGCCGCCGTACCTGAAGGCCTGCCGCTGGTGGCCACGGTGGCGCAACTCGCGGCGGCCCGGCGGCTGAGCCGCCGCGGCGTCCTCGTCCGCACTCCGCGCACGCTGGAGGCGCTGGGCCGCATGGACACGATCTGCTTCGACAAGACGGGCACCCTGACCGAGAACCGGCTACGGCTGGTGCGGGTGACCGACGCCGACGGTACGTCCCACACCCTGGACGAGGCGGAGTCCGGGCGCACGCTGCGCGACGCCGCGCGTGCCTGCCCGCGCCTGAACGGCGACTCCACCCGGCCGGCACACGCCACCGACGAGGCGGTCCTGGACGCGGCCGGTCCCGATCCGGAGTGGACGCAGACCGAGGGCCGCCCGTTCGAGGCCGCCCGCGGGTACGCCGCCGCCGTCGGCCGGGCTGCGGACGGCTCATCGGTGCTCGTGGTCAAGGGCGCCCCGGAGACCGTCCTGCCCGCGTGCCGCGACCTCCCCGGCCACGCGTCCGACGCGGCGCAGTCGCTGGCCCGCGACGGACTGCGGGTCCTCGCGGTGGCCGGGCGCCCGCTGGCGGAGGGCGAGGAAGCGACGGACGTACTGGAAGAGCCCCTTGCCGAGCTGGAGTTCACCGGCCTGCTCGCGCTGGCGGACGTGGCGCGCGACACGTCCACCGCCCTGGTGCACGGTCTGCGGCAGGCGGGCGTACGACCCGTCATGCTGACCGGCGACCACCCGCAGACCGCCCGGGCGATCGCCGCCGACCTGGGCTGGCCGGACGACACGACCGTGGTCACGGGCGACGAACTGGCGGCCGCGGACCGGTCGGCACGGTCCCGGATGCTGCGCGACGCGAGTGTGGTGGCCCGTGTCGCACCCGAGCAGAAGCTCCAGGTCGTCGAGGCGTTGCGGGACGCGGGCCGGGTGGTCGGGATGGTCGGCGACGGCGCCAACGACGCCGCGGCCATCCGCGCCGCCGACGTCGGCGTGGGCATCAGCGCCCGTGGCTCGGCGGCCGCACGCAACGCGGCCGACATCGTCCTCACCGACGACGACCTCACGGTCCTCATCGAGGCGGTCACCGAAGGCCGTGCGCTGTGGCACGGCGTCGCCGACGCCATCGCCATCCTGATCGGCGGCAACGCGGGAGAGGTCGGCTTCGGCGTCCTCGGAACCCTCCTCTCGGGCGCGGCCCCGCTCTCCACCCGCCAGATGCTGCTGGTGAACCTGTTCACGGACCTGTTCCCGGCGATGGCGGTGGCGGTGACGCCGCAGGAGGAGGCCTCCGCGGCGGAGGGCGACGGCACGACACCGGCCGAGGGGGAACGTACGGCACCCGGGGAGGCGGAAGGCGGCGCCGGTCCGGGCAGCGAGCCGCTCGGTGCGTCGCTTCTCGGCGCGCCGCTGATCCGCCAGATCCGCCACCGTGCCCTGACCACGTGCGTGGGCGCGACGGCGGCCTGGCTGGCCGGCCGCTTCACCCCGGGTACGGCCCGCCGCTCCACGACGATGGCTCTGTGCGGCGTGGTCGGTACGCAGCTCGCCCAGACCCTGGCCGACCGCCGCGACAGTCCTCTGGTCCGCGTCACTGCCCTCGGCTCCGCCGCCGCCCTCGTCGCCCTGATCCAGACGCCGGGCCCCAGCCAGTTCTTCGGCTGCACCCCCCTGGGCCCGGTCGCCTGGGGCGGCGTCGTCGCGGCCATAGCACTCGCGTTGGCGGGGCAACGGGCCTTGCCGCGTCTCGAAGAGGTGGTCCTCCGGCACGGGCCGTCCGGCGAGGCGTGGGCGAGGTGGACAAGGGCCATGCATCCCGTGACGGGGTAGGTGCGCGTTCTTGTCCTGCCGGCTCTTCGTATGCTCAGGGCATGACCGACACCCTTGATCCCGAGGACCGCAAGATCGTCACCCTGGCCCGTTCCGCGCGGGCGCGCAACGGTGTGCCCGAGGGGGCGGCAGTACGGGACGAGACCGGGCGTACGTACGTCGCCGGGACCGTCGCCCTGGACTCCCTGCGGCTCAGTGCCCTGCAGACCGCGGTCGCCATGGCCGTGGCGTCGGGGGCGAAGTCGCTGGAGGCGGCGGCGGTGGTGAGCGAGGCGGAGTCCCTGGCGGACGGCGACCTTGCGGCTGTGCGGGACCTTGGCGGGGCCTCCACGCCGGTGTTGCTGGCGGGGGTGGACGGGGCGGTACGGGTGTCGGCGACGGCTGGGTGAGGGGTTTTCCTCCCCCAAGCCCGCCCCTTCCCGAAGCCAAGGGCTCCGCCCTCAGAACCCCAGCTTCCGCAGCTGCCGAGGATCCCGCTGCCAGTCCTTCGCGACCTTCACATGGAGGTCGAGGAAGACCGGCGTACCCAGCAGCGCCTCGATCTGCTTGCGTGACTTGATGCCGACTTCCTTCAGACGCTTGCCCTTGGGGCCGATGATGATGCCCTTCTGGCTGGGGCGCTCGATGTAGACGAAGGCGTGGATGTCGAGGAGAGGCCGGTCGGCGGGCCGGTCCTCGCGGGGCAGCATCTCCTCGACCACGACCGCGATGGAGTGGGGCAGCTCGTCGCGTACGCCCTCCAGGGCGGCCTCGCGGATCAGCTCGGCCACCATGACCTGCTCGGGCTCGTCCGTGAGGTCGCCCTCCGGATACAGGGCGGGCCCCTCCGGCAGCAGAGGCACGATCAGATCGGCGAGCAGATCCACCTGCTTGTCCGCGACCGCCGACACCGGCACGATCTCCGCCCACTCGAAGCCGAGTTCCTTGCCGAGCAGGTCGATGGCGATGAGTTGCTCGGCGAGAGTCTTCCCGTCCACCAGGTCGGTCTTCGTGACGATCGCGATCTTCGGCGTCTTCTTGATCGACGCCAGTTCCTTGGCGATGAAACGGTCGCCCGGCCCCAGCTTCTCGTTCGCCGGCAGACAGAAGCCGATCACGTCGACCTCGGCCCAGGTGGTGCGGACGATGTCGTTGAGCCGCTCACCGAGCAGGGTGCGCGGCTTGTGCAGCCCTGGGGTGTCCACCAGGATCAGCTGCGCGTCCGGCCGGTGCACGATGCCCCGTACCGTGTGCCGCGTGGTCTGCGGCTGGTTGGCGGTGATCGCCACCTTCTGGCCGACCAGAGCGTTCGTGAGGGTGGACTTGCCCGCGTTCGGGCGGCCCACGAAGCAGGCGAAGCCCGCGCGATGGGTGGCCCCCGAGGATTCCGGCGGCTCGGATGACTGGGTACGAACGCTCATGCCGCCCATTGTCCCTGATCATCGGAGTCCTGCCGCACGTGCTCACGTTCGGATGCCCGGACCTCCACGTCCGAAGCCTCACGGGCCTTACGGTGCACGCCGCGACCACTTACGATCACGGGTTCATGAAGCTCATCATCGCGATCATCAAGCCGTACCGCCTCGACGAGGTCAAGACCGCGCTCCAGGAGCTCGGCGTCCAAGGCCTGACCGTCACGGAGGCCAGCGGCTACGGGCGTCAGCGCGGACACACCGAGGTGTACCGAGGGGCCGAGTACCAGGTCGACCTCGTCCCCAAGGTCCGTATCGAGGTCGTCGTCGACGACGCGGACGCCGACGCCGTCACCGACGCGATCGTCCAGGCGGCGCGGACGGGGAAGATCGGCGACGGCAAGGTGTGGATGTTGCCGGTGGAGACGGTGGTGCGGGTACGGACGGGGGAGCGCGGCCCGGATGCGCTCTGAAGCGCCGCGTCATCGGCATCTCGCCGGCTGATCGGTGCCGTCTGCGCGCGGACGGCACCGATCACCACGTACGGAGTTGTGCGGGGCGTACGTAACTTGCTGTGGGGCTTGGGCTTACTCGAACACGAACGGGCCGGGCGACTGTGGTGCCTGGGCGGTGCACGTGATGCCGATCCCGATGACCGTCAGATCCAGGGAGCCGCCGAACGTCTCAAGGCTGTCCCCGGCGGCGACCGTGCCGGTCAGGGGCCCGACGGTGACCCCCTCACCGGCGGCTATCGCGGGGTTCTCGGTGCCGGTGAACGTGGTGGTGCCGCCGCTCGCCTTCACCAGGGTGAGCGAGGCCTGGATGGAGTCCTCGCCGAGGGCGATCGGCGAGGTGATCTCGGTGGAGCTGACGGTGATGGTGGCGGAGGTGCCGTCCTGCGTGGCGGTGAGGGTGGCCTCGCCGCCGCCGAGGAGGCTGCATTCCGCGTTGATGGTCGCCGACTGCGGGACCACCGCGGCGGCGCTGGGGGCCAGGACGAAGCCGGTCATTGCGAGGGTGCCGGCCGCGACGGCCGCACCGATTCCGATCCGCTTGCGTCTCATGAATTCCCTTTCCTTGGTGGGGAGTTGCCATGTGGGAACGGTTGACGGACCGCCCACGGGTGGGGCGCGAAATGCTGCGCGGGTGTCAGATCTGACGGTCCGTCGGAAAGAGCCGAGGTCTATTGAGGCCTGAGTGGCGCGTGTTGGCAAGAGATGCGGAAGGGATTCTTCCGATGGTTGGAGGAAGTGGCCGAAGGCAGTCGACGATTGCCCGGAAACGGGCTCTGTCTCAGGACTGTGTGCGCAGTACGTCCCGCAGCCACCCGTACGACGCCTTCGGTGTCCGCTCCAGCGTGTCGAAGTCCACGTGCACCAGCCCAAACCGGCGTGCGTAGCCTTCCGCCCACTCGAAGTTGTCCAGCAGCGACCACACGAAGTACCCGCGTACGTCGACGCCCGCCTCCAACGCCCGGTGCAGCGCCCGGAGATGGCCGTTCAGGAACGCGATCCGCTCCTGGTCGTCGATCCCCTCGTACGAGCAGCCGTTCTCGGTGATGACGATGGGCGGGAGGCGGTCGCCGTAGCGGTCACGGAAGCTGGTCAGCAGCTCCGTCAGCCCTTCCGGGGCCACGGGCCAGCCGAAGTCGGTGACCGGGTATCCCTCGATCTCCCTTACGGAGAAGGGGAGTTCGGCCGGAAGTGTGAAGCCGCCGAACTGGATGTCGGCGCCCTGAGGTGCGCCCACCCTGGTCGGTGCGTAGTAGTTGATGCCGTACCAGTCCAGCGGCTCGGCGATCACCTTCAGGTCGGCGTCGACGTCCCCCGGCATCAACTCGCCCAGTCCTTCCGGGTATTGGCCCAGCAGGACGGGGTCGGCGAACAGCCGGTTGAGGAGCAGGTCGTAGAAACCGGCGGCCTCCACATCGGCTGCCTCGTCGGACGCGGGCCACGTCGGGCCGTGCGAGTTGGCGATCCCGATGTCCGCGACTCCGGCCGCGCGCAGGGCCCGTACGGCCAGACCGTGGGCCAACAGTTGGTGATGGGCGGCGGGGAGGGCGTCGAACATCAGCTGCCTGCCGGGCGCGTGGGTGCCGAGGGCGTGGCCCAACAGGGTGTGTTCGGCGGGCTCGTTGAGGGTGATCCACTTGGTGATCCGGTCACCGAGGCGTTCGGCGACGACGGCGGCGTACTCGGCGAAACGCTCGGCGGTGTCCCGGTTCAGCCAGCCGCCTTCCTTGTCCACGGCGAGCGGCAGATCCCAGTGGAAGAGCGTCGGAACGGGTCGTATGCCCGCCGCCACCAGCTCGTCCACCAGCCGGTCGTAGAAGTCGAGGCCGCCGGGGGAGAGTGCGCGGGGCCAGGAGATCGAGAAGCGGTACGCGCCCACGCCCAGGTCGCGCAGGAGGGCCACGTCCTCGGGGTAGCGGTGGTAGTGGTCGCAGGCCACCGCGGCCGTCGAGCCGTCCTTGATCCGCCCCGGCTCCTCCGTGAAGGCGTCCCACACGGAGGGCTCGCGCTTGTCCGCGGCTCCCTCGATCTGGTGGGCCGAGGTGGATACGCCCCAGAGGAAGTCGGCCGGGAACTGGGGTATCGGGTTCGTCCCGCCGCGCGTGTCAGTCGCCATGCACCGGATCATCCTTACCGGCGGTAACGGAAGTCAACAGTCCAGCGTGAACTGCCCGTTACGCGCCCTCCTTCAACACCCTTGAAATCAGCTTCCGTTGCTCCTCCGTCAAGCGGGGATCCGAGCAGTACACCGTCTTCTCGTCGACGGTGATCTGGTAGCTGAAGCCGTCCGGCACGCCGATCGGGGGCGTCTGACGGCCGGCGGCGACGGCCTGCTTCGCCAAGTCGTGCCACTCCTGGGCATCGGCCCGCCCCGCCGTCTCCACCGAGGCGTGACGGTCGATGCCCGCGAATCCGCCTGTGCGCTTCACCTGGATACGCATGCTTCCTGTCTAGTACGAAAGCGCCCGCCCGGCCACTCCGGGTCCGCGCCCGCGCCCCGTGCTCAGGCCGTGAGCACCCCGACCTGCTCCCACGCCTTCGTGACGGCCTGGAGTTCCTCACCCTCGCCGTACGTGGCGCGGGCCTGCGCCAGGGTCAGGTTCGCGAAGTCGGAGAAGTTCGCCTCGGAGTCCAGCTCGCCGCCGGTCAGTACGTCGTACCAGATCTGCCCCGCACGCTCCCAGGCGTTGCCGCCGAGGGTGGTCGCGGTGAGGTAGAAGGCGTGGTTGGGGATGCCGGAGTTGATGTGGACGCCGCCGTTGTCGCGACCCGTCTGCACATAGTCGTCCATCGTCGCGGGCTGCGGGTCCTTGCCGAGCACATCGTCGTCGTACGCCGTGCCCGGCTCCTTCATGGAACGCAGCGCCTTGCCGGTGACGCGCGGCGCGAGCAGGCCCGCGCCGATCAGCCAGTCGGCGTCGGCGGCACTCTGGCCGAGCGTGTACTGCTTGATCAGCGAGCCGAAGACGTCCGACATCGACTCGTTCAGGGCGCCCGGCTGGCCGAAGTAGGTGAGGTTCGCGGTGTACTGCGTGACACCGTGGGCGAGTTCATGGCCGATGACGTCGACGGGGATCGTGAAGTCGAGGAAGATCTCGCCGTCACCGTCGCCGAAGACCATCTGTTCGCCGTTCCAGAAGGCGTTGTTGTAGTCCTCGCCGAAGTGCACGGTCGCGCTCAGCGGCAGGCCCTCGCCGTTGATCGAGTTGCGCTCGTACGCCTTCAGGAACAGGTCGAAGGTCGCGCCGAGGCCGGCGTACGCGCGGTTGACCGTGGCGTCCTTGCCGGGCTTGTCGCCCTCGCCGCGGACCTTTTTGCCGGGGAGGTCCTGCTTGTGTTTGGCGTCGTGGATGGTGCGGTTCGGCTGGTCGGCGAGGGCCTCCGGCGGGGCGAGGGCGGGGGCGCCGATGACCGTGGTCAGGCGGCGGTGGGTGCGCTCCAGGGCGTCGCGCTCCAAGGTGCGGCGGGCGGGGCCCGCGAGCGCGGGGTCCTCGGACCGGGCGAGGGTGTCGAGGACGTGGGGCGGCACGATGGTGCAGAAGGTGGGCTCGAAGCCACGGTTCGCGGTCATGACCGCACCTTTGCACTGAGTGCTTTTGGTGTCACTAGGCGCAACCATGATTGGTGAAACGTGGGGATATGGGCGCCGTGGGGGTTACTCGTTGTGTTATGGCCGCGGGTTCGTTGTGGCTTGTCGCGACCCGCGGCGGAGCCGCATATGTCACAGCCCCGCGCCCCTGACGGGGTCGCTTCAGTGGACCCTTGTGACCTTGTGCACCTTTTGTGTCGGATTCCTCCGTGGTCCCGCATACTGATACACGCCCCCCGAGTGGAGCGTGACTCGGCTAGCATGCCGAACATCATGCGTTTCGGGCTGCTTCTCCTTAGCTGCCGCGGCGAGGGCCTGTAGTCGAGGCCGACCCCCTCCCCGCGGAGTCTGGCGTTGCGCCGTCGGCCGTCCTTCCGGACACCACGAGGAGCCCACGCATCATGGCGAACCGCCAGCAGCCCACGTCCATGCCGATCCACAAGTACCGCCCGTACGACCAGGTCGACATCCCCGACCGCACGTGGCCGGACAACCGGATCACCGTCGCCCCCCGCTGGCTCTCCACGGACCTGCGCGACGGCAACCAGGCCCTGATCGACCCCATGTCGCCCGCCCGCAAGCGCGAGATGTTCGATCTGCTGGTGAGGATGGGCTACAAGGAGATCGAGGTCGGGTTCCCCGCCTCCGGGCAGACCGACTTCGACTTCGTACGCTCGATCATCGAGGAAGAGGGCGCGATCCCCGATGACGTCACGATCTCCGTACTGACCCAGGCCCGCGAGGACCTGATCGAGCGGACCGTCGAGTCCCTGGTCGGCGCCAAGCGCGCCACCGTGCACCTCTACAACGCCACGGCGCCCGTGTTCCGCCGGGTCGTCTTCCGTGGCTCCAAGGACCAGATCAAGCAGATCGCCGTCGACGGTACGCGGCTGGTGATGGAGTACGCCGAGAAGCTGCTGGACGAGCGGACCACCTTCGGCTACCAGTACAGCCCCGAGATCTTCACCGACACCGAGCTGGACTTCGCCCTGGAGGTCTGCGAGGCCGTCATGGACGTATGGCAGCCGGGCCCGGACCGCGAGATCATCCTCAACCTGCCTGCCACCGTGGAGCGTTCGACCCCGTCCACGCACGCGGACCGCTTCGAGTGGATGAGCCGCAACCTCTCCCGCCGCGAGTACGTCTGCCTGTCCGTGCACCCGCACAACGACCGCGGTACGGCCGTCGCCGCCGCCGAGCTGGCGCTGATGGCCGGCGCCGACCGCATCGAGGGCTGCCTGTTCGGGCAGGGCGAGCGCACCGGCAACGTCGACCTGGTCACGCTGGGCATGAACCTGTTCTCGCAGGGCGTCGACCCGCAGATCGACTTCTCCAACATCGACGAGGTCCGGCGCACCGCCGAGTACTGCAACCAGATGGAGGTCCACGCCCGCCACCCGTACGTCGGCGACCTCGTCTACACCTCCTTCTCCGGCTCCCACCAGGACGCCATCAAGAAGGGCTTCGACGCCATGGAGGCGTCCGCGAAGGAGCAGGGCAAGACGGTCGACGACATCGAGTGGGCGGTCCCGTACCTGCCGATCGACCCGAAGGACGTCGGCCGCTCGTACGAGGCGGTCATCCGCGTCAACTCGCAGTCCGGCAAGGGCGGTATCGCGTACGTCCTGAAGAACGACCACAAGCTGGACCTGCCGCGCCGGATGCAGATCGAGTTCTCGAAGATCATCCAGGCGAAGACGGACGCCGAGGGCGGCGAGGTCACGCCGAAGGCCATCGGGGAGATCTTCCGGGACGAGTATCTGCCCAACGCCGAGAACGCCTGGGGCCGTATCCAGCTCAAGAACGGCCAGTCCACCACCGACAAGGACGGCGTGGACACACTGACCGTCGAGGCCGAGGTGGACGGCGTCGAGACCACCCTGGTGGGTACGGGGAACGGCCCGATCTCCGCGTTCTTCCACGCACTGCAGGGCATCGGCGTCGACGCACGCCTGCTGGACTACCAGGAGCACACGATGAGCGAGGGCGCCTCCGCGCAGGCCGCCTCGTACATCGAGGTCGCGATCGGCGACAAGGTGCTGTGGGGCATCGGCGTCGACGCGAATACGACACGCGCCTCGCTGAAGGCGGTCGTCTCCGCGGTCAACCGCGCGGCCCGATAAGCCCGTTCACCTGCCTTTCTCCGGCCCCGTCCGCCACTTCGGCGGGCGGGGCCGCCGCGCGATAACCGGCCATGTCGCACAGTGACCTCGTACGGGGTACTGACTCCGAGTCGACGATGTGGCTAACATCACGCCAGCGCGGCGATGGTGCCGCGGGGTCAGGGAGGTGCGACGTGCTGCCAGGATGGGGACGAAACGGCCGGTTTGTCCGCGCTCGCGCGCTCGGCGTTTCCCGCGTCCTGGGGACCCGTACCGCGTGGGCCGCCGTCGGCGACGGCGAGTTCTTCTGCCCCGGCTGCGGAGGCGACCGCAACTACCAGCGCCTCGCGGGCCGCCGCCGCTTCACTCTGCTCGGCATGCCGGTCCTGCCGCGCGGCGTCACCGGGCCCGTCGTGGAGTGCGCCGCCTGCCACGACCACTTCGGCGCGGACGTCCTCGACCACCCCACCACCACCCGCTTCTCCGCGATGCTGCGCGACGCCGTCCACACCGTCGCCCTCGCGATCCTGGCCGCGGGCGGCACCTGCTCCCGTACGTCCCTGGAGACGGCCGCCGACGCCGTACGCGCGGCCGGCTTCGAGGACTGCACCGAGGACCAGCTCGCCGCGCTCGTCGAAGCCCTCGCCGCCGACACCGGCCGCGTCCACGCCGGACCCTGCGGACCGGGCCTGGCCATAGAGCTCCACGAGGCACTGGACCCGCTGGCCCCGCACCTCGCCCCCACCGGTCGCGAGTCGATCCTCCTCCAGGGCGCCCGCATCGCCCTCGCCGACGGCCCGTACACCCCCGCCGAACGCGACACCCTCGCGACGGTGGGCGCGGCGCTGACGATCTGCGCGGACGATGTGAGCCGGTTGCTGGCGGCGGCGCGTACGCCGTCGTAGCCGTACTCCCCGGGGAGTAACGCGGCCCGCGTGACGCCCCTGGCAGTACCCCTCAACTCGCCCTCACGCGCGACGAATCGCCCTCCTCCCGCCGGGAGTCTGGAGAACGACCCAGACACCCCGACCGGAGGGAGGCCCGTCATATGGGGGCCGCAAAGACATCCGTACGGCGGCGGCGAGCCGTGCCCTGGCTGGTGCTCGGGCTGTGGATCGCCGTACTGGCGATCGCCTCGCCGTTCGCCGCGAAACTCGGCGACGTCCAGCGTGACCGCGCCGTCGACTATCTGCCGGCCAGTGCCGACTCCACCCAGGCCGCCAAGATCGAGGAGCGGCTGCCCGGTGGTGAGGCCACCGAAATGGTCGTCGTCTACCACCGCGACGGCGGACTGACCGCCGCCGACAAGGCCACCGCCGCCGGCCAGATCGACCGGATCGCCGACGCGTACACCCTGACCGACGAACCGGCCGGAGTGCCGTCCCGGGACGGCACCACCCTGATCTACCCGGTGGCCAGCACCGAGCCCGGTATGGACGAGAAGGCCCGGGAGGAGATGGTCATCGATGTACGGGACATCGCGCAGGGCAGCGACGGGCTGAGCGTCGACGTCGGCGGTCCGGAGGCGCTCGACACGGACGCCTCCGAGGTCTACGACTCGCTCGACGGACCGCTGCTCTACACCGCCCTCGCGGTCGTCGCGCTGCTGCTGATCCTCATCTACCGCAGCCCGTTCCTGTGGCTGCTGCCGCTCTTCGTCGCCGGTTTGGCCGACTATCTGTCGATGGGCCTCGCCTACGGGCTCAACCAGTGGTTCGGGACGTCCGTGTCCGGCCAGAGTTCCGGCATCATGACGATCCTCGTGATCGGCGCGGGGACCGACTACGCGTTGCTGCTCGTCTCCCGGTACCGGGAGGAACTGCGGCGCATCGAGCGGCCGTACGACGCCATGGTCACCGCCCTGCGCGGCTGCGGGCCCGCCGTGCTCGCCTCCTCGGGCACCGTCGCCGCCGGACTGCTGTGCCTGCTCGCCGCCGACCTCAACTCCAGCCGGGGCATGGGCCCGCTCGGCGCCCTCGGCGTGCTGTGCGCGCTGGTGGCCATGCTGACCCTGCTGCCCGCGCTGCTGGTGCTGCTGGGCCGGCGGGTGTTCTGGCCGCTGGTGCCGCGCTACGGCAGTACACCCAAGGTCCGCCGGTCGCTGTTCTCCGCGATGGGCAGCTCCGCCGGGCGACGCCCGCTGACCGTGCTTGCCGGTGGCGCCGTCCTGCTCGGGGCGCTCGCGCTGGGCACACTGAACCTGCCCGGCACCATCAAGCAGGAGGACTCCTTCACCAACAAGCCCGAAGCCGTGGCCGCCATGGAGACCCTGGCCAAGGCCTACCCCGAGCAGGGCACGCAGCCCATCAGCGTCATCGCGCCCACCGACCGCGCCGACGCCGCCCTGGCCGACATCCGCGACACGGCCGGCGTGGAGAGCGCCGAACGCGATCGCAGCGGCGACGGCTGGACCGAGATCTCCGTACTCGCCGCCGCCCCGCCGGAGTCCCCGGGCGAGACCCGCACCATCGAGGATCTGCGCGACCGGCTCGACGGCTCCTACGTCGGCGGAGTGAGCGCCGAGCAGATCGACCTGAAGGACACCAATGCGAGCGACACGAAGGTCGTCGTGCCGCTCGTCCTCGCCTCCGTACTGCTGATCCTGATCGCGCTGCTGCGCAGCCTGGTCGCCCCGCTGCTGCTGGTGGCCGCCGTGGTCGCGGTGTGGGGCGCGGCGCTCGGCATCGGCGGGCTGGTCTTCGGGCCGGTGTTCGGCTTCGAGGGCACCGACCCCGGACTCGGGCTGCTGTCCTTCGTGTTCCTCGTCGCCCTCGGCGTCGACTACGGCATCTTCCTGATGCACCGGATGCGGGAGGAGGCGTTGAAGGGCGCCGAGCCCGTGGCGGCCGCCCTCACCGCGCTGCGGACGACGGGCGGGGTCATCGCCTCCGCGGGACTGGTCCTCGCGGCCACCTTCGCGGTGCTCATCAACATGCCGCTCGTCCAACTCGTCGAGCTGGGCTTCGTCATCGCGGTGGGCGTCCTGCTCGACACCTTCCTCGTCCGCACCTACCTGGTCACCAGCGCGAGCGTCGCGCTGCGCCGCAAGGTGTGGTGGCCGGGCCGCCTCTCCCGCGAGCCCGAACCGCCAATGCCGCCGAAGGAACCCGAGCCGGTGACCGCGTCCGCCCACTGACCCGAAAGGCGCCCCTCCCTCCCGGAGGGGCGCCCTCCTCACGGAAGATGACCCTGTGCAGGCAACCACCACGGCACCTCCCCGCCTCGGCGAGCGGGTCATGGCGGCGATCAACCGCGACCCCCGCACCGCCCCGCACGGCATGCGCAACGACGCGCTGCTGGCCGGGGTGCTCGCCGTCGTCGCCATGGCCCTCGCCCTGCTCGTCAACGACGGGCTGCGGCCCGACGCGCTCGGCTGGAGCCTGCTGCTCGCCGCGCACATGCCGCTCGTGTGGCGGCGCCGCCACCCCGTGCCGGTGCTGCTCGTGGCGCTGGCCTGCATCGCTCCGTACCACGCCCTCGACAACAACCACACCGCGCCCATTCCGGCGACCATGGTGGTGCTGTACACGATCGCGGCGACCGGCACGGTGCGCCGTACGCTGCTCACCGGCACCACGGTCCTCGGCGTGACGCTGATCATGAACGCCCTCACCAACCCCGACGGGGTGGTGGAGCTCCTGCGGATCTCCGGCTGGGTCGTCGCGGTCCTCTTCATCGGCATCGACGTCCGCTACTACCGCCAGTACGTCGCCGCCATCGTCGAACGCGCCGTACGCGCCGAACGCACCCGCGAGGAGGAGGCCCGCCGCCGGGTCGCCGAGGAGCGGCTGCGCATCGCCCGCGACCTGCACGACCTGCTCGCCCACAGCATCACGCTCATCGGCGTGCAGACCTCCGTCGCCGCCCACGTCCTGACCGCCGACCCGGACCGCCTCGACCGCGAGGCCGTCGCGAAGGCGCTCGACGACATCTCCGACACCTGCCGCACCGCCCGCGGCGAACTCCGCACCACCCTGGAGGTGCTGCGCGCCGCCGAGCACGGCGACGGCCGCGGACCGCTGCCCGGCCTCGACGGCATCGCCCACCTCGCGGAGACCGCCCGCACGGCGGGAGCGAGGGTCGAGTTGACCGTACGGTCCGAGGGCGCGCCGCCCGCCGTGGGCGCCGCCGCGTACCGCATCGTGCAGGAGGCGCTGACCAACTCGGTACGGCACGGGGGACCGGGGCTTTCGATCCAGGTGCACGTGTACGAGAAGGACGGCGCCCTGCACGTCTCGGTCGCCGACGACGGCGCGGGGCCGTGCTCCACGGACACCCCCGGGTTCGGTCTCGTCGGGATGCGGGAGCGGGCGCGGAGTGTGGGCGGCACACTGGACGCCGGGCCGGGGGCCGCCGGGGGGTTCGAGGTGAGTGCCGTACTGCCTGAGCTGCCTGTACTGTCCGCGCCGCCCCCGTCACCCGCGCCGCCCCCGCCATCCATGCGTCCAGAAGAGGCCCGATGACCCTGATCCGTGTTCTGCTCGCCGACGATCAGACCCTCGTACGGTCCGCCTTCGCGATGCTCGTCGAGTCGGCCGGGGACATGGAAGTCGTGGGGCAGGCGGGTACCGGCCGGGAGGCTGTGGAGCTGGCTCGGTCGGAGCGGGCGGATCTGGTGGTGATGGACATCCGCATGCCCGACCTCGACGGCATCGAAGCGACCCGGCTCATCGCCGCCGACGAGGACCTGGCCGGCGTCAAGGTCCTGGTCCTGACGACGTACGACACCGACGAGCACATCGTCGAAGCGCTACGGGCCGGAGCCTCCGGGTTCCTCGTGAAGGACACCAAGCCCGCCGAACTCCTCGACGCCATCCGCACGGTGGCCGCCGGCGAGTCGCTCCTGTCGCCCGGCCCGACCTCGCGCCTGATCGCCCGCTTCCTGCGCGCGCCGCATGCCGTGGCTTCCGCGACGGGTGGTCCCGAGGAGCTCTCCGAGCGGGAACGCCAGGTTCTGACTTTGGTCGCGCGTGGGCTCAACAACACCGAGATCGCTGAGGCGTTGGGGTTGAGCCCGCTCACGGCGAAGACTCATGTCAGCCGGATCATGGGGAAGTTGGGGGCGCGGGATCGGGCGCAGTTGGTGATGGTGGCGTATGAGTCGGGGCTGGTGGTGCCGGGCGAGGTGTGACGGGGGCGCCTGCGGCGGGCTTCTCCCCAGCCCCGCCCCTTCCCGAAACTGGGGGCTCCGCCCCCAGACCCCCGTATCGGCCTGAACGGCCTCGTCCTCAAACGCCGGACGGGCTGGTTGTGCCTGGCCTGGGCTGGATAGCTGACCTTGCCCTTCAGGGGCGCGGGGAACTGCGCGACCAGCCACGACCGGCCCGCAGCCGACACACAACCCTTCGAGGGGGTCCAGGGGCGCAGCCCCCTTGGTTTCGGGAAGGGGCGGGTTTGGGGAAAGAAAAACCCCCTACAGCAACCCCGCCGCCGCCAAAAACTTCCCCACCCGCTCCACCTCACCCGCCGCCAACGGGACCTGCGGCTCCGCGGTCACCGGACAGTCGATGACCCCCCGCAGATACAGCGCGGCCTTGAAAGCGCCGAGTCCTGACGAACTCCCTCCCATCCGAGCCCGGTCGCCGACGTGGACCATCCCGAACAACGCACACAACCGCTCCTGCTCGGCCCGAGCCCGCTCCCAGTCCCCCTCCCGGCAGAGGCGGCAGAGGCGTACGTACCCCTGAGGATCCACGTTCGCCAACCCCGGCACCGCCCCATCCGCGCCCATCGCCAGCGCCGTGTCGACGACAAGCTCGGACCCGGTCAGCACACTGAACCCGGCCACAGCGGGATCCATACGCGCCCCCATCACAACGGCCCGGAACCCACCCTCGTCCCCACTGGAGTCCTTCAGACCGGCCAACACCCCGTCAGCGGCCAGCTCCAGCACCAACTCCGCACTCAGCTTGGTATGGACGGACACCGGAAGGTCGTACGCGAAGACCGGCACCGAAGACCGCGAAGCGATGAGGCGGTAGTGGCGGGAGATCTCCGCCGGATGCGTCCGCGTGTAGAACGGCGCCGTGACGACCACCGCATCGGCCCCCGCGTCCGTGACGTACCGGACATGATCGAGAACCCGAGGAGTCGTCATGTCGATGGCCCCCGCGAGAATGGGCAGCTGACCACCCACGTGGGCGACGACCGTTTCGACGACAAGACGCCGATGACGGTCGGTCAGGTACGCGGCTTCGGACGAGGAGCCGAGGACGAAGAGCCCGTGCACCCCGCCCTCCACCAGGTGATCGACGAGCCTGATGAGCGAGGGTACGTCCACCTCGCGGTCCGGTGTCAGGGGCGTGCAGACGGGTGGAACGACACCGGTCAGCGGGGCGGGAAGGGTCATCAAGGGCTCCCTGGTACTGCTGCTCTACGACTTCTCGATGGGGACAACAGGGGCATCGGCCATGGCGGTGGCCTCCGGAACCGCGTTGACGGCCTGCGCCACCAACTCACGAGTCGACTGCTCCTCCTCCACAGGATGATGGCAACGAAAGCGATGCCCGGGACTCGACGCGCCCGCGAAGCCGGGCATGGCCTCGGCGCACACGGAGTCGGCCTTCCAGCAGCGCGTACGGAAGGGGCAGCCGCTCGGGGGACGGGTCGCCGACGGGACGGGGCCCACCAGCGGAATCGGGTCGATCGGGTCCAGCAGCCCGGGAGTCGCGGAGAACAGCGCGCGGGTGTACGGATGCCGGGCCCGGTCCGTCACCTCGTCGGCCGGGGACTCCTCGACGATCCGTCCCAGATACATCGTGATGACGCGGTCGCTCATCCGCCGCACGGTCTGGATGTCGTGCGAGACGAAGACGAGGGCCAGGCCGAGGCGTTCCTTCAGGTCCAGGAGGAGGTTCAGGATCTGGGCGCGTACCGACACGTCCAGCGCGCTCGTCGGTTCGTCCGCCACCATCAGGTCGGGGTCGAGTGCCAACGCCCGTGCGATCGCGACGCGTTGGCGCTGGCCGCCGGAGAGCTGTCCGGGGAGCCCTTCGGCCAGTACGCGCGGCAGTCCGACGAGGGACATCAACTCCCGTACACGCTCCTCCCGTTGTCGGCCCGTGCCCCGCTTGTGTACATCGAGCGGGTCCCGCAGGATCTGCCGTACCGTCAGGCGGCGGTTCAGGGCGGTCGACGGGTCCTGGAAGATCATGCCGGTGTGGGCGCCGACCGTGGCCCGGCGCTCGGGCGGCTTCATCGTCCACAGGTCGCGGCCGCGGAAGGACACCGTCCCGGACGTCGGCTTCTGTACGCCCACCAGGACCTTGGCGAGTGTCGACTTCCCGCAGCCGGACTCGCCGACGACGCCGACCGTCTCGCCGGGCGCGATGGCGAGGTCGGCGCCGGTGAGGGCGTACACGCGATCGCGCGAGAACAGGCCGCCGGTGCGCGCCTTGTGGACGACGTGGGTGTCGGAGAGGGTGATGACGGGGCCCGCTTCAGGGCCCTGCGTCGCCTCACCGTCCCCCTTCATGGCCTCGCTCAATTCATGGCCTCGCTTTCCGTCGGCTCGGTCGTCGCCCCAGTGCTCGTGGGCAGGGGGAGCGCCGGGTGGTGGCAGGCGACCTCGTGGTGGCGGTGCGGGCCGACCAGTCGGGGCGCGGTCGTACGGCACACCTCGGTCGCCATCGGGCAGCGGTCGGCGAACCGGCAGCCCGCCGGGAAGTCGGCGGGGGAGGGGACGACGCCCTTGATCTGCATCATCCGTTCTGCCGCGCCCTCCAGGGAGAGCACGCTGCCGAGCAGCCCGCGCGTGTAGTGGTGGGAGGGCGACTCCACCAGGTCCGCCGTCACCCCCGACTCCACGATCTGGCCGCCGTACATCACCACGACCCGGTCGGTGACGTCCGCGATCAGCGCCAGGTCGTGCGAGACGAGGATCAGCGCGAAGTCCAGCTCTTCGCGCAGCCGCAGCAGCAGTTCGATGATCTGCGCCTGGACCGTGACGTCCAGGGCTGTGGTCGGCTCGTCGGCGACGATCAGCTTCGGCCGGCGGGAGAGGGCCATGGCGATCAGTACGCGCTGGCGCTGGCCGCCGGAGAGTTCGTGCGGGTAGCTGCGCAGGGTGCGTTCCGGGTCGAGGCCGACGAGTTCCAGGAGTTCGGCGCCGGTGCGCTTGCCTCCGCGCCGTATCACCTGCTTCAGCTGGGCGCGGATCGTCATCGCGGGGTTCAGGGACGACAGGGCGTCCTGGTAGATCATCGCCATGTCGTGGCCGAGGAGTTTGCGGCGTACGCGCATCGGCTCGCCGACCAACTGCCGTTGGTCGAACCGGACATGGCCGCGTACCCGGGCGCCCTTCGGTTCCAGGCCCATCACCGCGAGCGCGGTCAGCGACTTGCCGCAGCCCGACTCGCCGACCAGGCCGAGCACTTCACCGGGCTGTACGTCGAAGCTGATGCCGTCGACGATGTCCACACCTCCGTGGCGGGCATCGAAGCCGATGGCCAGGTTCTCGACGGCGAGCACCGGCTGCCCCTCGCGCAGGGGCCGGGCCCGGCTGCGCAGCCGCTGGGCCGCCTCCGTAAGGCCCGGCAGTTCGAGGACCTTGCCGCTGCCCGGCTCGGGGGCCTCCAGGCGGTCCTTCTCCACGGACGTACGCGCCGCCTCGACGTCCCGCGCGGTGGGCGCGGCCCATGCGTCCGACACGCCCTCGGAGAGGATGTTCAGCGACAGCACCGTGATCAGCATCAGCAGTCCGGGGAACACGGTCGCCCACCAGCCGCCGGTCAGCACCATGTTCTTGCCGTCCGCGATGACGCTGCCCCAGGACGGGTCCGGGGGCCGTACGCCCGCGCCGATGAACGACAGCGACGCCTCGAAGACGATGGCCTCGGCGACCTGCACGGTGCAGAACACCAGCACCGGGGCAGCGCAGTTGATGGCGACGTGCTTCAGCACGATGTGCGTGGTACGCGCCCCGATGACGCGTTCCGCGGTCACGTAGTCCTCGCCGTACTGGTCCATCACATTGGCCCGTACGACCCGTGCGATGGGCGGCGTGTAGAGGAACGCGATCGCCCCGATGAGGACCGGGATGCTGCCGCCGAACACCGCGATGAGCACGGCCGCGAGCGCGATGCCAGGGAACGCCATGATGACGTCCAGGCAGCGCATCACCGTCTCGTCGACCGCCTTGCGCGAGGTCGCCGCGATCGCGCCGAGGACCGCGCCCACGACGAGCGCGAGCCCGGTCGCACCGAGACCGATCGCCAGGGACCAGCGGGCCCCGTACATCAGCCTGCTGAGGATGTCGCGGCCCAGGCTGTCCTGGCCCATCCAGTGCTCACCGGAGGGCGCGCCCTCGCCGTGACCGTTGTCGATCAGGGTGGCCTGGTCGAGCGGGTCGTGCGGGGCGATCAGCGGTGCGAACAGGGCCGTCAGGACGACGATCCCGATCACGACGACTGCGACCCGCGACATCACGGGGAGGCGCCTGAATCCCCTCAGCCGGATACCCGGCCGGGAGAGGGCCTCGGTCATCCGCTTTCGCGACAGCGGCATCATGCTTCGGCACCCCTCAGACGCGGGTTGACCAGCAGATAGAGGATGTCGATGACGAGGTTCACGATCACGAACCCGAAGGCGGTCGTCAGGACGACGCCCTGCACGACGGCCGGGTCACCGTTCTTCACGGCGTCGATCATCAGCTTCCCCATCCCCGGCAGCGAGAAGATCGTCTCGATGACGACGGCGCCGCCGAGCAGATAGCCGACCTGGAGTCCGAGCACGGTCATCGGGTTGATCAGCGCGTTGCGCAGTACGTTCCGGCCGACCACGACCACCGGTGGCAGACCGCTGCCGACGGCCGTTCGTACGTAGTCCTTGTCCAGCTCCTCGACCACGGCGGTCCGTACGATCCGGGTGAGCTTCGCGGCGACCGGCAGCGACAGCGCGAACGCCGGCAGTGTCATGGTCTTCAGCCAGCCGCTGAACGAGTCGGCCGGGTTGACGTATCCGCTGGTCGGGAACCAGCCCAGGTCCACCGCCAGGTACTGGATCATCAGCAGCGCCAGCCAGAAGCCGGGCGCCGCGACACCGGTCAGCGAGACGACCCGGATCAGCTGGTCGGGCAGCCGGTCCCGGTAGATCGCGGCCGTGACCCCGCCGAGCAGGGACAGCACCACCGCGATGCCGAGCCCCATGAACGTCAGCTGCATGGTGAGCGGCAGCGCGGTGGTGACCTGCTCGACGACAGGCGCCCTGGTCAGCGCGCTGACGCCCATGTCACCCCGGGCCAGGTCCGCGACGAAGGCGACGTAACGCACCGGAAGCGGGTCGAGTAGCCCGTTGCGCTCCCGGAAGTCGTGCAGCTGCTCCTCGGTGGGGTTGGCGCCCTGGAAATACGCGGACGCCGGATCGCTGTCCGAGAACCGCATCACGAGAAACACGAACAGGACGATGCCGAGTACGAGCGGGACGAGCAGGGCAATGCGGCGGGCCAGAATTCTGGCGATCGCGACCACGGGTGGTTATCTCCTCGCTAATCCGGCCGGTCCGCTAATCGGGCTGGCCCCACTGAAGCCCCGTAAGGGGCGCGGGGCCGTGTCGATATGCGGCTCCGCCGCGATGGGGGTCCCCCCGCTCGAGCGCAGCCGAGAGTGGGGGAGCGACCAGCCACAACGAATCCGCAGCCTCGTACGGCGCTTACACCCACTTCGCTTGGAGAAGGTTTATTCCCGGGTATGGCTGTGGCCGAATACCCGAAAGTTCCTTCGCGTTCCAGGCAGTCATCAGCTCGTTGTGGACGACCGGATAGATCACGGCGTTCTCCGCGACGATGTCGATGTATTCCTGCGTCATCTGCTTCTTCGTCTCGGCGTCTGGTTCCCGTGTGGCCTCGTCCATGCGCTTGAAGAGGTCCTTGGCCACGGAGTTGTCCGTCCAACGGGCGTACCGCATCCAGGTGTTCTCGGGCCCGTAGTTGTAATGCATGATCAGGTCCGCGTCGAGGCCGAACTGGTTCGGATTCGAGGCGGCGGCGACGACCTGGAAATCCTGTTTCTGGTCGAGTTTGGTGAACAGCGCGGCGGTTTCCTGCGGCTGGAGGGTCGTCTTGACGCCGATGGCGTCCCACGAGGCCTTGATGGTCGGCAGACAGTCCACGATCCAACTCACGTTCACCGCCATGAGGTTGACCGTCAGCCCGCTGACTCCGGCTTCCCGCAGCAGATCCCGGGCCTTGTCGGGGTCGTACGTGTAGACCGTCTTGGCCTTCCGGTAGCTCGGATTCCCCTCGTTGAGGAACGAGCTCGCCGGCTTCCCGTGACCGCGCAGTGCGGCCTCGATCATCTTCTCCGTGTCGATCGCGTAGTGCAGCGCCTGCCGCACCCGTACGTCGTCGAACGGCTTGTGGGCGGTGTTGAAGAGCAGGAACAGATGGTTCATCCCCGCCCCGCCCTCGACCTTCAGGCCGCCCTTCTCCAACTGGGAGATATTGGCGTACGGAATGTTGTCGGAGATCTGCGCGCCCGCGCTCGAACCGGAGATCTTGGCGACGCGCGGCGCGGCGTCCACGATCGACAGCCAGTTCATCTTCTTGAACGTGGCTTTTCGCGGCCCGTTGTAGTCGGCGAAGGCCTCGAACGACGTGTTGGACTTCGGATTGTGCGCGGTCTGCCGGTACGGCCCCGAACCGACCGCCTTCCCCGCCGTCGCCTCGTCCAGCGCACCCGCCTTGGAGAAGACGTGCTTCGGCATGATCTTCGCGAGCGTCATCCGCTGGACCCCGTCCGGGAACGGGAACTTGAGCACCAGCTCCACCGACTTCTCGTCGACCTTCCGTACCTCCTGCAGCCAGGAGCCGAAGAAGTTCTTGGCGAGCGTCGTCGTCTTGGGGTCCAGGACACGGTCGAAGGTGAAGATCACGTCGTCGGCGGTGACGGGCTGCCCGTCGTGCCACTTCGCGCCGTCCCGCAGCGTGAACCTCCAGGTGGTCGCCTGGAGGTCGGCCGGGATCTCGGTCGCGAGGGCCGCGTACGGCTCACGGCTGATCGGATCGGTGTCCAGCAGCCCCTCGTAGATGTGGTGGTTGGCGGCCATCGAGAACGCCGACGCCGTCATCAGCGGGTCCCAGCTCTGGTCGTTGCCGTAGCCGATCACCGCCGTGAGCGTCCGGTCGGCGCCCTCGCCCCCGCCGCCCGTCTCGTTCGTGGACTGAGGCCCCGACGAGCAGGCGGACAGCGTCGAGCTGATCGCGGCGGCCGCGCCCAGCGCGCCGGAGTACTTCAGGAACGACCGGCGGTGCAGCGCCGGTGCGTGGGTCGCGTCGCGCACGGTTCCTCCAGCAAGCAGTGGGAGATACGGCGGGAGATACGACGTCCTATGTCATGGGTGCAGCGTGACCATAGGAGGGGGTATGGGGGCGGTCAAGAGCTCGCGCACGGGTGCCGCTTCTTCCATAGGTGCGACCAATGTCGGTGTGAAGGCAGGGGAATTGAGCCCCGTGTCTGACGAGTCGTGAAAGAAGTTCAGCCAGGAGGTCGTTGCCTTCAGGGCACGGGATGTGGAGGGGCGCAGCGGGCGATGGCGGTACATTTCCGGGGGATCGAGGCGCGGGCGGCACAGGAGTCGAGGGGGGTCGGGTGAGCGGGTTCGGGGATACGGCTCGAGACGGGGGCTGGGCGGGCGAGGCGGCCGGTGTACTGAGGCTGCCGTCCGGTCGGCTGGTACGGGGCCGGGGGCTGCGGCGCCCGCTCGCGCCGTCGGCGCCGGCACCCACGTACGCCGTCTATCTACTGGGCAAAAACCCACCCGAAGTCCCCTGGGAAACCCGCTGGATCCGCTGGCCGGACTTCTGGCTGCCCCGTGACCGCGCATACGCCCGCGAGGTGCTGACGGAGGCGTGGAACCGGGCGGCGTCTCCGGGCGAGCGGCTCGAGATCGCCTGCGGGGGTGGCCGCGGACGTACGGGTACGGCCCTCGCCTGCCTGGCGGTCCTGGACGGCGTACCGCCGGAGGAGGCAGTGGACTTCGTACGCCGGAACTACGACCGGCATGCGGTGGAGACGCCGTGGCAGCGGAGGTATGTACGGGGTTTCGCGGAGCCGTCCCAGGTCAGGTGAGGCGTCACTCAGGCGAGGCGCAAGGTGATCCAGGGCACGGTGTCGCCCGGCAGCACGTACCGCTCGACTGAGCCGAGCCGGAGCCGCTCAGGGGGCGGTCTCGCCCCGTACGAGCGGGTGGCACACCGGCTGGAGGTCGCCGGGGAGTTCGTCCGGGCGGAACCAGCGGGCCTCCAGGATCTCGAAGGGGTCGATGCGCAGTTCGCCGCCCAGCAGGCGCGCTTCGTAGGCCACTTCGAGACGGGTGCGGAAGCCGCTGTTCAGCAGGACGAGGCGGCCCGCCTCCACATCGAGGTTGGTCTCCTCCTTGATCTCGCGGACCACGGTCCGCCGGAAGTCCTCGCCCTTGTGCGCGAAGCCACTCGGCAGGCCCCACTGGCGTCCCGGCGGCCACATCCGGTGCCGTAAGAGCAGCACCCGGCCTTCGTCATCACGCACGACACCGGTCACGCCGACCACGAACTTCGCGTTCAAGCACCACATCACACGGCTTTGCACCGGGCGCAGGGCGCGCCAAAGGCGGGCAAGGAGTCGCCTCACGGGGCCTCCGAGGGGGTACGGGGATGTCGCTCCCCGCGAACGGGTGGCGGTCGGGCGGGGCCTTCGCCCCTACGGACGGTACCCCGTCGGCGACGCGTCCCGTCGAGCGAGACCCGTAGGAGGCGCGAGTTCGCGCCGCACTCGGTGATGCTCGGCACCGACGGCGGCCGGGGCGGCAGGCTGGTGCGTGCTGCCCGGCCGCCCTGTGTTCCACGGCCCGCTGGTGAGTTCTGAGAGGGTTCAGCCCTTCGCCTTTTCGGCCAGGAAAGCGCTCAGGCTGTCGAGAAGCATGGTGCTGCCCTGCTCGGCCATGTCGCGTTCCTCGGCGGTGTCGCAAGTCTGGCTGAGCACGATCCGGGTGTGGTGGTCGTCCTGCCCGTCGAGTTCCAGGGTCATGACTGCGGGCTCGGGCTTGCCGGGGACGTCCATGCCGATCACCAGACGGCGGTTTTCGGCGACCTCGAGATAGCTGCCGGTCAGCGGGAACTGCCCGCCGTCGGGGGTGAGCATCGTGGCCTTCCACGCTCCGCCGGGCCGTACGTCCATCTCGACGGAGCCGGCAGCGGCGTAGGCCCACTGGGCGTACTGATCGGTGGTGGTCCATGCCTGCCACACCGTCGCTGCCGGGGCGTCCAGCGTTCGGGTCAGCGTGTAGGAGAAACTGTTGGCCGCAGACGTCTGCTCGGTGCTCATGTTTCGTCTCCTCGTCTCGCCCTTGGTCGGGCTGTCGCACAAGTAGACGCCCGAGGGCGCGGAAACTCATCGGTCTGTCGGAGGGTGCCGAGCTGTTTCATCTGGGGTGTGCTCAGAGTGTTCTGGTGAGCGGGGGTGAGTCCTGGCGGTCCTTGGCGTGATGTGTCGGTCGGTCATCGTGCCGGTCTTTCGGGAGGGGAACGGAGGTACTGGTGTCGAATGCGTGACCTTTATGGGCTGGCTTCGTTGGATGCGGTGACAGGGTCGGGGTTTTCGAGGCTGAGCTGGGCGGGGGTGACGGATGGGCGGGCTGCGGGATGTGGTGGAGCCGTTCGTGGCGTCCGGCCCGGCCGGGGTCGTGATCCGTACCCGGATCAAGCAGCTGACGCCCCAGGACGAGACGGTGCTGCGCCTGGTGGGCGCGCATCTGGGCGCGCTGGCCTCGAAGGACCTCAAGGCCCGGTGCGCGGACGGTCTGGAGCACTCCACCGAGACCTGGGCGGTCAGGAAGCGCGTGCTGACGCCGGTGGCGTCTTCGCGCTGGGCCGGGGCGATCACCAAGGCATCGCACGACCAGTGGGCGCTGGCCCGCCGCGGCCAGCTCGCCCACATCCAGAGCCTGGAGGCCGGTGTCGCCATGATCACGGACCGGCTGGCACAACCAGTGGGGCAGAAGGGGTCGAAGAATACGCCGGGTGGCTATCGCAGCAGGCAGGAGTGGTTCGCCAAGTCCCGCCGCCTGCACGTCCTTCAGGACCAGCTGCAGCGGGCGCGGTCCGATCGCCAGGCCGGGAGCGTGCACGTGGTGCGCGGCGGCAAGCGGCTGGCCCGTACCCGGCACCATCTGGAGGCAGCGCAGCTGACCGAGGCCACATGGCGCGAGCGGTGGGAGTGCGAGCGCTGGTTCCTCCAGGCCGACGGCGAGTCCGGCAAGCGGTACGGCAATGAGACCCTCCGTGTCACGCCCGAGGGCCGGTTGAGCATCAAGCTGCCCGCTCCGCTGAAGGACCTGGCGAACGCCCCGCACGGCCGGTACGTCCTCACCGGCACGGTCCGCTTCGCCCACCGGGGCACCGAGTGGGCCGACCGCATCGAGGTCAACAGGGCCGTCGCCTACCGCATTCACTACGACACCGGCCGCAACCGCTGGTATGTGACCGCTGCCTGGCAGTCTCCGCCGGCCCGGATCATCCCGCTGGAGTCCGCCCTTGCCGGCGGGGTGATCGCGGTGGACACCAACGCCGATCATCTGGCCGCCTGGCGTCTGGACGTGCACGGCAACCCGGTCGGCAATCCCCGGCGCTTCTTCTACGACCTGTCCGGCACCGCAGGTCACCGCGACGCGCAGGTCCGGCACGCCCTGACCCGGCTGCTGCACTGGGCGAAGGCTTGCGGCGTGGCCGCGATCGCCGTCGAAGATCTGGACTTCACGGCGGAGAAGACCCGTGAGAAGCACGGACGCCGCAAGCGGTTCAGGCAGCTGATCTCCGGCATGCCCACCGGCAGGCTGCGTGCCCGGCTGTCCTCGATGGCCGACGCCATCGGCATCGCCGTCATCGCGGTCGACCCCGCGTACACCTCGAAGTGGGGCGCCCAGCACTGGAAAAGCCCCTCACCAGCAAGAACCGCACCACCACACGCCACGACGCGGCCGCCGTGGCGATCGGCAGGCGCGCCCTGGGACACCGGATCCGGCGACGGACGGCACCGCCCCCACAGCACCGGAGTGGTGCGGTGGGGCATCGGACCGTCCAGGCCTCATCCGGCGTTCCCGGGCGTGAGGGACCCCGCCCCCGCATTCCCGGACCACGGACACGATCCGTTGGCGCCGGGTGCGGAGCGAACGTGGGGAACCAGAACGCCCAGCACCGTTCGGGGCGTTCGGCTGAGCATGGGTCCTGGCAGCAGGACTCACTCCCGCTCAGTCTCTAGGAACGGTGTCGTCTACACCGTGAGTGAGCGAGGACGTCCGCGTGATCGGGGGCGAACTGCACGCCGACTCCGTCGAGGTCACTGGGGACGGCGTCGAGCGGCTCAACGCCACGGCAAGTGAGGTGGCCGAGCGCGGATTGTGACCCCGCCTCCGACTGGCACTGGGAACCCAAGCAGGCCTTCCACGCCGTCGCCCGCCACTACGACCGGGCACGCTGCTGAAAGCAAACGCCCAGTTCAGGGACGCCGGGCCCGGAAGCGGAGGGCGCCCGACTCCGGGTGCCGCTGCACCGATACGTCGCTGAAGCCGGCCTTCGTCAGGCGGTCCGGGAGGCCGGTCGGCTCCAGCGTGTTCATCGTGTCGCGGAAGTGGAGCAGCCGGAACCGGAAACTCGGCTGGCTGTCGCAGCCGGCGAAGACACCGCCGGGACGCAGCACGCGGTACGCCTCCGCGAAGATCCGGTCCTGGTGGGCGGCCGTCGGCACATGGTGCAGCATGACGAAGCAGACGACCGAGGAGAAGCTCTCGTCCGGCACGGGGACCGCTGCTCCGTCCGCGTGCAGGATGCGCGCCCTGTCTCCCCACTTCTGCTCCAGCAGGGCCGCGGTGGTCTCGTCGATCTCCGCGGCCGTGACGCGGGGCGCCTGCTCGACCAGTACGCGGAGATTGGCGCCGTAACCCGGACCGATCTCCAGTACGTCGTCTCCCAGGTCCACGCCGTCGAGGGTCCACGGGAGGATGAGGTCCTTGGTGGTCCGAGCCCACTTCTCGGAGCTGCACAGTCTGCGGTGCATGAGATTCATCGGCATACGGCGACAGTATGAGCGCAGCCACCGTGTCCGACACGGGCTACGCTGCCGTCCCATGTCGCCAGACGGACACCCGGCCGCCACCGCGATCTTCATCGGCCACTTCACCATGCCGAGGGGGACGACGTACGGCCGACACTGGCACTCCTTCCACCAACTCGCCTGGGCCGCAAAGGGGTTGCTGCGCGTGAGCAGCGAACGCGGGGCCTGGCTGCTGCCGCCCTCGCTGGCCCTGTGGATCCCGGCCTGGGTGCCCCATACGACCGAGTCCGCGGGCGACACGGTCATGCGCAGCGCGTACGTCGACCCCGCCGCATCCCCGGAGATCCGGTGGCCCGAGCCGACGGTGGTCGCCGCGGGCCCACTGCTCCAGGCGCTCATCGACCACCTGGGACGGACCGGCCTCGCCCCGGACGCACGGTCGCGCGCGGAGGCCGTACTCCTCGATGTGCTACACCCCGTGCCGGTGACGAGCGTGTCGGTGACCGAACCCCGTGATCCGCGGGCGCGGACGGTGGCACGGGCGCTCGTCCAAGACCCCGCGGACGGACGGCCGTTGGAGGCGTGGGGTACGGAAGTCGGCGCCAGCGCACGGACGTTGGCCCGGCTGTTCGTCGCTGAAACGGGGCTGGCCTTCGGCCAGTGGCGCGAGCAGTTGCGCATGCAGTCCGCGATGCCGTTGCTCGCCGAAGGCATGACGGTGGAAGCCGTGGCCCGGAGGGTCGGTTACGGCTCCGCCAGCTCGTTCGTCGCGGCGTTTCGGCGGGTGGTGGGGGTCACGCCACGGCAGTACTTTCCGGTTCGCGACTGAGGGACTGTGTTACTCCGCCACGGCGCCGATGAACTCCGTCCAGGCCGCCGCACCGATCACCAGGACGGGGCCCTCCACGACCTTGCTGTCCCGGACGGGGACGATGCCGGGGACTCCGTCGGCTACCTCGACGCAGTCCTCCCCACCAGCGCCGCCGCTGTAGGTGCTCTTGCGCCAGCGGGCTGCGCCCACGAAGTCGTACGCGACCTCGACGCACGACTCGCCGCCGCTGCCGCCGCTGTAACTGCTTTTGCGCCAGCAGGCGTTGCTCAGGTCGTACTCGCGCATCGTCTGTAGTCCTCCGCCACCGACTCGATCAGGGCCAGGGACGCCTCCGGCGACAGCGCGGCGGCCCTGAGTAGATCGTAATCCGCCTGTGCCCCCTTCACTACTGCGGGATCATCCAGCAGATTCCCCGAAAGCACGCCCTCTGTATAGACAGTTGGCGGGGCGTCTTCGAACTCCATGAGCGTCATCATCTTGCCCATCTGCGGATGGGCCCGGCTGAGAACGGGAGCACTTGCACCAGCGCCTTGCGCTCGCGGATCATCGCCGCGATGTGGTCCAGCTGCCGAGCCATCGCGGCGGGACCGCCGACCGGGACGCGCAGCACCGTCTCGTGCAAAACCGCCCAATACACCGGCCGTGTAGCGTCCTTGAGGAGCTGGGTGCGGTCCATGCGCAGCCTGACCATCTCCTCGATGTACTCGTCGGCGGCGAGCGGGTTGCTCGACAGATAGATGGCGCGTGCGTACTCGGCTGTCTGGAGCAGCCCCGGTACGACTGCTGGTGCGTGCTCGCAGAGCTTCGTCGCCAGTCGCTCAAGCTCGGCCGCATGCGCGAAGTACTCCGTATACGGCTGCTCCTTGATGAGCTTTCGCCAAAGCCTCTCGAAAAAACCCTCGGTTTGTAGGACGCCGTCGATCCGCTGCGCCACATCCAACTGCGGCTTCCGAATAGCCTGTTCGAATTGCCCAATGTAGCCGCCCGACACAAAAACGCGAGAACCCAAGTCGGACTGAGTGAATCCGGCCTCCTCGCGCCGCCGTTTCAGCTCCGTACCGAAGAACTCCCAAGCCGCCTGCCGCGAACCATTGGCCATGGCCAATCCCCTTGTACTGCACCGTCGTTGCTGAGCGTAGAGGTCTTCCAAAGTCTAAGCGGCCAGCGCCACCGTGGAGATGAAAAGCGTGAAACTCGAAAGCGAGGGGATCAGCACGATGGCTGACTATGAAGGTCACGGCGTACGGCACTCGACGCGATGCGTCGAGGAGGCGGAGGAAACGGTGAAAGAGTTGCGTGAAGCACTCGCGAACGCAGGAATCAAGTTGCCGACACTCCGGATCGACCCGGCGAGTTTGGCGCGGGAGACGCCTTGCCCGCTCATCGAATTGGGTCGGTGTTCCGTCGAGACGGCGGCACGGCTGGCGGCGGTGATCCGGTGAGGCTGCCGATCGGGGCGTACGCCTTCGATACGAAGACGGGGAAGGTGGGTGTGGTGATGGGGCACGAGGGACCGTATGTACAGCTCAGACCGATCGGCGGCGGCCGCGAGTGGGACTGCGAACCGGGCTCGGTCCGCGCGGCCACCCAAGCGGAACGCCTCCGCGCGGCGACGGCGTACGCGAATGCACGCAGCCGCGGGGAGGTCCCTTGAAGCGGGACCGCGACCGTGACCGGGGATAACCCCTGAGGTCGGTGTGACATAGGGTGCGGCCACATGGCGATATGGAACCCGATACGGAACCTTCGCAAGCCGAAGACGGCTCGCAAGTACCCCGTGCCGCTCACCATGCACCAGCTGTGGATGGTGTCGCTCAGTGCACCCGTGAACCGCGACCGGGACACCTCGCGGACGACGCTGTACCCCTTCACCCGCATCGACGACGAGAAGGCCCGGCGGTGGCTGGCCGACCAGTGGGAGATCACTTCGCGTGAGGCGCTGGCCGGCCGGCTCGACGGTCTCTCGCGGAGCGGTTACCGCGCGCGGGCGCGACTGCGGCTCGGATTCGAACCGCTGGCATGGGACGCCGGGCTGTACGTGGACATCACCCGGCGGGGCTTCGCGTGCGGGCTGCTGAGCGAAGCCGAGGCGTGGACCGCGCTCAAGAACATCGTGCCGGCGGTGGTGCGGACATACGGCTCCTGGAAGGAGTATGCCGAGCACTATCAGCTGGGGCGGATGGTGTGGCGCGAGGGCCTCCAGAGCGCACGGGACGCGGACCTGCCGGCCCCGCAGGAGGTCTCCGACGCCCACCTGCAATCCCTGCTGGACCCGATGAACAAGTCCAGCCCCTGGAACATGGCGCCCTGGGAGACGATCAGCCATCCCGACCGCGCTCGCTGACTCCATAGGCGAGAATGGGCCATATGAGTATGGGCTGCGGGGGCGTGCGATGAGTCTCTTCCGGGATGACGGTGTCGTGCTGCGGACGCAGAAGCTCGGCGAAGCCGACCGCATCATGCTGCTGTCTCGCGGGGGGCGACCCCCGCGCCCCCAGCAGGAAACCCTCGGGGGCGCGCGATGAGTCTTTTTCGGGATGACGGGGTCGTGCTGCGGACGCAGAAGCTCGGCGAGGCAGACCGCATCATCACCTTGCTCACACGCGGGCATGGGCGAGTGCGGGCCGTGGCCCGTGGAGTACGGCGTACGAAGTCGAAGTTCGGGGCGCGGCTCGAACCGTTCTCGCATGTGGACGTGCAGTTCTTCGCGCGCGGGAGCGAGCTGGTGGGGCGCGGGCTGCCGCTGTGCACGCAGAGCGAGACGATCGCTCCGTACGGTGGCGGGATCGTCGCCGACTACGCCCGCTACACCGCCGGGACAGCCATGCTGGAGACGGCCGAGCGGTTCACGGACCACGAGGGCGAACCGGCCGTGCAGCAGTATCTGCTGCTCGTCGGCGGGCTGCGGACGCTGGCCCGCGGCGAGCACGAGCCGCATCTCGTCCTCGACGCCTTTCTGCTGCGCTCGCTCGCCGTGAACGGGTACGCGCCCAGTTTCAGCGACTGCGCGAAATGCGGGATGGCGGGACCGAACCGGTTCTTCTCGGTCGCCGCGGGAGGTTCCGTCTGCGCGGACTGCCGGGTGCCCGGCAGCGTCGTACCCTCGGCGGGGGCCCTCGAACTGCTCAGTGCGTTGCTGACGGGGGACTGGGCCACGGCTGACGCGTGCGAGTCGCGGTACGTCCGGGAGGGCAGTGGGCTGGTGTCGGCCTATCTGCACTGGCATCTGGAGCGTGGATTGCGGTCGCTGCGTTACGTCGAGAAGTAGCGACGTAAGTGAAGTACGAGATCTAGGAGACGAGAAGCACATGGTGGTACGCGGGATCCTGGGGCGCCAGCGCCGCGAGTACAAGACGCCGGAGCCGCATCCGTCCGGCGCCCGCGCGCCGAAGCTTCCCGGCGAGCTGATCCCGAACCATGTGGCGATCGTCATGGACGGGAACGGGCGGTGGGCCAAGGAACGGGGGTTGCCGCGGACCGAGGGGCACCGGGTGGGGGAGGGCGTCGTGATGGACGTTCTCAAGGGCTGCATCGAGATGGGCGTCAAGAACCTCTCCCTGTACGCCTTCTCGACGGAGAACTGGAAGCGGTCACCGGAAGAGGTCCGCTTCCTGATGAACTTCAACCGGGACGTCATCCGGCGCCGGCGTGACGAGATGGATGAACTGGGGATCCGGATCCGCTGGGTGGGCCGTATGCCCAAGCTGTGGAAGTCCGTCGTCCAGGAGCTCCAGGTCGCACAGGAGCAGACGAAGCAGAACGACGCGATGACGCTGTACTTCTGCGTCAACTACGGCGGGCGGGCCGAACTCGCCGACGCGGCGAAGGCGTTGGCCGCGGACGTGGCCTCCGGCAAGCTTGATCCGGAGAAGGTCACCGAGAAGACCGTGCAGAAGTATCTGTACTACCCGGACATGCCGGACGTCGATCTCTTCCTTCGCCCGAGTGGCGAGCAGCGCACGTCCAACTACCTTCTCTGGCAGTCGAGTTACGCCGAGATGGTGTTCCAGGACGTGCTGTGGCCGGACTTCGACCGGCGTGATCTATGGCGGGCGTGTGTGGAGTACGCCCAGCGCGACCGGCGCTTCGGCGGGGCGGTTCCCAATGAGCAGCTGCTGGAGATGGAGCAGGCGATGAAGGGCCGCCCCGAAACGGGGTGAACCCGCAGTACGGCGGCTGAGGGTTCGTTGCGGCTCCTGGGGCGCGCCCCTCAGGGGCGCGGGGCTGTATCAATGTGCGGCTCCGCCGCGCGGGCGCGACAAGCCACGACGAACCCGCAGCCGCCAGCGAACCGAACTCACCCTCCCCGTAGGCGCCCCGTTCAACCGCCGGAGGCAACCCGCGCCGCCGCGCACTGCGCACACGTACCGAAGATCTCCACCGTGTGCGCCACGTTCACATACCCGTGCTCCGCCGCGATCGCCTCCGCCCACTTCTCGACCGCCGGACCCTCGACCTCCACCGCCTTGCCGCACACACGGCAGACGAGGTGGTGATGGTGATCACCGGTCGAGCAGCGGCGGTACACCGACTCGCCGTCGGACGTGCGCAGCACGTCCACCTCGCCGGCGTCGGCCAGGGACTGGAGTGTGCGGTACACAGTGGTGAGGCCGACGGAGTCGCCCTTGTGTTTGAGCATGTCGTGGAGATCCTGCGCGCTGCGGAACTCGTCGACCTCGTCGAGCGCCGCCGCCACAGCGGCGCGCTGCCGGGTCGAACGGCCCCGAACGGGCGGTCCAGCGGTCGTCACCGTTGCCTCCTTAGAACTGCGGCTCGCCGGGCCATTGTGCCAGCCCGAACTGAGGGCAGTCAGACGCCGATCTTCCCGGACGAGTCACGGGTGGCCGGAATCGCGCATTCCGCCGGGTCCCCGGTGGCCTGTGCCATGGCCCGCGCCCGGCGCCGGTTCAGCGGTGTGGCCAGTGCCGTCAGCGCGATGAACGCCCCGATGGTCAGCAGGACAATTGTCGCGCCGGGCGGCACGTCCTGGTAGTACGAGGTGACCGTGCCGCCGATGGTCACGCTCACCCCGATGGCCACGGCGATCGCGAACGTGGCCGCGAAGCTGCGGCTCAACTGCTGCGCGGCCGCGACAGGTACGACCATCAGGGCCGAGACCAGGAGCAGGCCGACGACCCGCATCGCGACCGTCACCGTGACGGCCGCCGTGACCGCCGTCAGAAGGTTCAGGGCGCGCACCGGCAGCCCGGTCACCCGCGCGAACTCCTCGTCCTGGCTCACCGCGAACAGCTGCCGGCGCAGGCCCACAGTGACGAGAACCACGAAAGCCGCCAGCAGGCAGATCGCCGTGACGTCGCTCTCGCTCACCGTCGACAGCGAGCCGAAGAGATACGAGGTCAGGTTGGCGTTGGAACCGCCCGGCGCGAGGTTGATGAACATCACGCCGCCTGCCATACCGCCGTAGAAGAGCATGGCGAGGGCGATGTCGCCGCGCGTCCTGCCATACCAGCGGATCAGCTCCATCATCACCGCGCCCACCACCGACACGAGCGTCGCCATCCAGACCGGGGACCAGGACAGCAGAAAGCCCAGGCCCACGCCCGTCATCGCTACGTGGCCGATTCCGTCGCCCATCAGGGCCTGGCGGCGCTGCACGAGGTAGATGCCGACGGCGGGTGCGGTGATGCCGACGAGTACGGCGGCGAGCAGGGCCCGCTGCATGAAGGCGTAATCGAGGATGTCCATGGCCGGTCCTTTTGCTTCCTCAGCTCAGCAGGCCCGTGCGGACCGGTTCGGCGCCGTGTGCCGCGTGCGGGTGTACGTGGTCGTGGCCGGGCAGCGCGTGCTGGCCGACAGCGGGAGGCGGCGGGCCGTCGTGCGCCACGCAGCCGTCGCGCAGGACGACCGCGCGGTTGATCAACGGTTCCAGCGGGCCCAACTCGTGCAGCACCAGGAGTACGGACGCACCCTGGCCGACCTGCTCGCGCAGGGTCTCGGCGAGCATCTCCTGACTGGCGTGATCGACGCCCGCCATCGGCTCGTCCATGATCAGCAGGTCGGGCTGGGAGGCGAGGGCACGGGCGATGAGTACGCGCTGATGCTGGCCGCCCGACAGCGCGTCGACGGACTGCTTGGCGTGGTCCGCCATGCCGACCAGTTCGAGGGCCTGCTGGACGGCCTCACGGTCCGCCTTGCGCAGGATCCCGAAGCGGGCCCGGGACAGCCGCCCGGACAACACGACCTCGGTCACCGTCGCGGGCACCCCGCCCGCGGCCGTCGTGCGCTGCGGTACGTACCCCACGCGCCCCCAGTCGCTGAAACGGCGCCGCGGTGTGCCGAACAGCTCGATCTCGCCGCGGGTGACCGGGACCTGACCGATGACCGTGCGGACGGCAGTGGACTTGCCGGAGCCGTTGGCGCCGAGCAGGGCGACGACCTCACCGTGGTGGACGGTGAGGTCGATGCCGCGCAGGACGGGGCGTGAGCCGAGTTCGGCCGTCACTCCGCGCAGGGAAATGACGGGTTCCCCGGGCCGGTCAGCCTTCATGGCTCGCGCCTTCCGTTCGCTGCTTCATATCGCGTGCACCCTCGCGTGCACCGAACGCGATCACTTCGTGCCGAGAGCCTTCTCCAGCGCCGTCAGGTTCGCCTGCATGACCTGGAAGTAGTCGTCGCCCTTGGACTTGTCGGTGATGCCCTCGAGAGGGTCGAGTACATCAGTCTTGAGACCGGCGTCCGCGGCCAGGGTCTTCGCGGTCTTGTCGGAGACCAGTGTCTCGTAGAAGACGGTGGTGACGCCGTCCGCCTTCGCCTCCTGCTGGAGTTCCTTGACCCGCGCCGCGCTCGGCTCGCTGTCCGGCTCCAGGCCGGCGATGGCCTCCATGGTCAGGCCGTAGCGCTCGGCGAGATAGCCGAAGGCCGCGTGGTTGGTGAAGAAGACCTTGGTCTTGGTGTTCTTGAGGCCGTCCTCGTACGCCGTGTTGAGATCGTCCAGCTTCTTCACGAGGTCCGCGGTGTTCTTCTTGTAGTCCGCCGCGTTGTCCGGGTCCTCCTTTTCGAGGGCCTTGCCCACGCCCTCGGCGATCTCGGCGTACTTCACCGGGTCCAGCCAGACGTGCGGATCGAGGGCGTGCTCCTCCTCGCCCGCGGGCTCCTCTTCCCCCTCGCCGTGCTCGTGGCCTTCCTCGGTGCCGAGGTCCTCGAGCTTCGTCAGTGTGGCCGCGTCGACCTTCGTCTTGACCTCGGACTGCCCCACCGCCTCGTCGACGGAGGGCTGCAGACCCTTGAGATAGAGGACCGTGTCCGCCTCCTGGAGCTGCGCGGTCTGCTGGGCGCTGATCTCCAGGTCGTGCGGCTCCTGGCCGGGCTCCGTCAGGGAGGTCACACTGACATGGTCCCCGCCGATCTCCTCCGCGAGGAACTGCAGCGGATAGAACGACGCCACGACGTCGAGCTTCCCACCACCGCTCTCCCCCTCCGCGGCGTTGGAGTCGGACGAGCAGGCGGAGAGGGTGCCGATCGCAAGGGCGGTGGCCGCCAGTGCCGCGGTCCCGGCGGTGTTTATTCGAGAGGCGGCAAGGCGTCGTCGTACGTTCATGACACCCATTTTCAATGAAAGTGGAAACGATTGTCAACAAGCGTCCTGGTGAGAGGCGAGTAAACCCTGCGTGGGCGCTCTGTCCGCCCGCAACCCGAACCGATTTGATCCGGGGGGCGGGACCGCCGGTAATCTGAAGCATTCGCACCTGAAGCATCTGCTCCTGAAGCAACCGCTTCGTCGCCGTCGTCGTAATGAAGAGAGCACCGTGGCCGCCGACAAGATCGACACCATCGTCAGCCTGAGCAAGCGCCGTGGCTTCGTCTACCCGTGCAGTGAGATCTACGGCGGCCAGAAGGCCGCCTGGGACTACGGGCCGCTGGGTGTCGAGCTCAAGGAGAACATCAAGCGCCAGTGGTGGCGCTACATGGTGACGTCGCGCGAGGACGTAGTCGGTATCGACTCCTCGGTGATCCTTGCGACCGAGGTCTGGGTGGCCTCCGGTCACGTCGCCACCTTCTCCGACCCGCTCACCGAGTGCACCTCCTGTCACAAGCGGTACCGCGCCGACCACCTTGAGGAGGCGTACGAGGCCAAGCACGGCAGGGTGCCCGAGAACGGCCTCGCGGACATCAACTGCCCGAACTGCGGCAACAAGGGCCAGTTCACCGAGCCCAAGCAGTTCTCCGGCCTCCTCTCCACGCACCTCGGTCCTACCCAGGACAGCGGCTCCGTCGCCTACCTGCGCCCCGAGACCGCGCAAGGCATCTTCACCAACTTCGCCCAGGTCCAGCAGACCTCGCGCCGCAAGCCGCCGTTCGGCATCGGCCAGATGGGCAAGTCCTTCCGCAACGAGATCACGCCCGGCAACTTCATCTTCCGCACCCGCGAGTTCGAGCAGATGGAGATGGAGTTCTTCGTCAAGCCGGGCGAGGACGAGAAGTGGCAGGAGTACTGGATGCAGGAGCGCTGGAACTGGTACACCGGCCTGGGCCTGCGCGAGGAGAACATGCGCTGGTACGAGCACCCGGCCGAGAAGCTCTCCCACTACTCCAAGCGCACCGCCGACATCGAGTACCGCTTCCAGTTCGGCGGCAACGAATGGGGTGAACTGGAGGGCGTCGCCAACCGCACCGACTACGACCTCGGCGCCCACTCCAAGGCCTCCGGCCAGGACCTCTCCTACTTCGACCAGGAGGCCGGCGAGCGCTGGACTCCGTACGTCATCGAGCCCGCGGCCGGTGTCGGCCGCGCGATGCTCGCCTTCCTGCTGGACGCGTACATCGAGGACGAGGCGCCCAACGCCAAGGGCAAGATGGAGAAGCGTACGGTGCTGCGTCTTGACCCGCGGCTTGCGCCGGTCAAGGTGGCGGTGCTGCCGCTGTCGCGGAACCCTGAGCTGTCCCCGAAGGCCAAGGGGCTGGCTTCGGCGCTGCGGCAGCACTGGAACATCGAGTTCGACGATGCCGGTGCCATTGGGCGCCGTTACCGGCGGCAGGATGAGATCGGTACGCCGTTCTGTGTGACCGTTGACTTCGACACGCTCGACGATGACGCGGTCACTGTGCGCGAGCGGGACTCGATGAAGCAGGAGCGTGTTTCGCTGGGGCAGATCGAGGGGTACCTGGCGAGTCGGTTGATCGGCTGTTAGGTCGCCCCGCCGCCCTTACACGTCCCATGCCTGGGGCTGCGCCCCGGAGGGCCCCACTGGGGCTGCGCCCCAGACCCGCCTGCGTCTGCCTGGTTGGGTTGTTCTGGCGGCTGCGGGTTCGTCGTGGCTTGTCGCGCCCACGCGGCGGAGCCGCAAATCGATACAGCCCCGCGCCCCTAAAAACGCGCGGTTCCCCGCCCCGTACAGGGCGGGGAACCGCGCGTTTTTTAGCGGGGAGCTGCCCGCTTTAAATGCCCCGGTTCTGTCCCGTCCGTAACGGATGTAACAGAACCGGCGGATTCGCAATCCAAAGCCCAAACCGTTCCGAAGAGGTGGGCATACGCGGCCCGCAGGGGGTGGGTCGCTGCGAACCTCTCACGGGGGCATCATGCGTAAGCAGGCAATCATCGGCGTCGCGACCATGGCGCTGGCCATCGGTACCGTCGGCTATGTGGCGGCGAGTGACGGGGAGCAGGGGAGCGACTCCTCTTCGGCCGGCTCGGCGATCGAGGCCAAGGGCGGTGCCGGGGCGGGGCTGCCGGCGGTCTCGGGCGGGCGGCTCAGCGCCATCGGGCTCACCGACAACCAGCGGCTCGTCAAGTTCCGGGTCGACCAGCCCGGCCGCACCCTCCCGCTCGGCAAGGTGGACGGTCTCAAGGGTGACAGCAAGCTGATCGGGATCGACTATCGCGTACAGAACAACAAGCTGTACGGCGTCGGCGACCGCGGCGGCATCTACACGATCCGCGAGATCGGCGCCAAGGCGACCAAGGTCTCGCAGCTGAGCGTTGCCCTGCAGGGCGGCTCCTTCGGCGTCGACTTCAACCCGGCCGCGAACCGGCTGCGGGTCATCAGCGACACAGGCCAGAACCTCCGCCACAACATCGACGACCCGGCCGGAGCCCCGGCCGCGGGCGCCACCGCGGTCGACGGCACCCTCGCCAACCCGCCGGTTCCGCCCGCCACGACCGGGGCTACGGCGCAGGGGGTGACCGGGGCGGCATACACGAACAACGACCTCGCCGCGGCGACCGCCACCACCCTCTTCGATGTGGACACGGCTCTCGACCAGATCTCCGTCCAGTCCCCGGCCAACGCGGGCAACCTCGCGCCCACCGGCAAGCTGGGCGTGGACGCCGGCCCGAGCGCGGGCTTCGACATCTACACCTCGACCCGGTCCGGCTCGAACACCGCGTACGCCGTCCTGCGCGTCGACGGCAAGCAGCGGCTGTACCGGGCAGACCTGCTGAACGGCTCGGTGGCGCGGACCGGGACCTTCGACAGCGGCCGGGCGGTGGTGGATCTGGCGCTGCCGCTGCGACAGGGCTGAGCCGACGACAGAAGGCTGAGATCTGAGAGGTCTGAGGGACCTGAGGGCTGACACATGACAGATGACAGATATTGAAATCTGTCATCTGTCATGTCAAGGTGGGTGTACGCCCTCCTGGGGCACCCCTTCCGGACACCCAAGGAGTCCACATGCAAACCCGTCCCCTCGGATCCACCGGCCCTCAGGTCTCCGCCCTCGGTCTCGGCGCCATGGGCATGTCGGCGTTGTACGGCGACGCCGACCGTGCCGAGTCCATCGCGACCATCCACGCCGCCCTCGAAGAGGGCGTGACCCTGATCGACACCGGTGACTTCTACGGCATGGGCCACAACGAGATGCTGATCGGCGAGGCGTTGCGAACCGCGCCCGCCGCGCGGCGCGAACAGGCGCTCATCAGCGTGAAGTTCGGGGCGCTGCGTGACCCGGACGGCGGCTGGGTCGGCTACGACGGACGGCCGGCCGCGGTGAAGAACTTCGCCGCGTACTCGTTGCAGCGGCTCGGCGTGGACCACATCGACGTGTACCGGATCGCGCGCGTCGACCCGGACGTCCCGATCGAGGAGACGGTGGGGGCGATCGCCGAACTGGTCGAGAAGGGGTACGTCCGGCACATCGGCCTGAGTGAGGTCGGCGCCGAGACGATCCGCCGGGCCGCCGCGACCGCGCCGATTTCGGACCTTCAGATCGAGTACTCGCTCATCTCGCGCGGCATCGAGGACAAGGTGCTGCCGGTCACCCGTGAGCTGGGGATCGGCATCACGGCGTACGGCGTGCTCTCCCGTGGGCTGATCTCCGGGCACTTCACCGCGGACCGGCAGCTGGCGCCGAACGACTTCCGCGCGTTCTCGCCCCGCTTCCAGGGCGAGAACCTCCAGCACAACCTGGGCCTCGTCGATGCGCTGCGGAAGATCGCCGAGCAGAAGGGCGTCAGCGTCGCGCAGATCGCCATCGCCTGGGTGCTGTCCCGCGGTGAGGACATCGTGCCGTTGATCGGCGCGCGGCGCCGGGACCGGCTGACGGAGGCGCTGGGTGCGCTGGACGTCACGCTGGACGCCGCCGACCTGGCCGCGATCGAGGACGCCGTACCGCCCGGCGCCGCCGCGGGCGAGCGCTACCCCGAGCAGCAGATGGCACACCTCGACAGCGAGCGCTGACCCTGCCGCCGGGTACGGTCAACGACATGGCGACCACCGAGATCCTGACCGCCGAGCGCATCCTCGAAGCCACCGAGGAGGTGCTGCGTCGCCATGGCCCGGCCAAGGCCACCGTGGTGGATGTGGCCCGCGTGCTCGGCGTCAGTCACGGCAGCGTCTACCGGCACTTCCGTACGAAGGCGGCGCTGCGGGAGGCGGTGACCAAGCGGTGGCTGGACCGTACGTCCGAGGAACTCGCCGGTATCGTCGCCGCGGACCGTGACCCGGAGGCCCGGCTGCGTGACTGGCTCGCTGCCCTGTTCGCCGCCAAGCGCCGTAAAGCGGGGGACGATCCCGAGCTCTTCGCCACGTACAGGGTGCTGGCCGGCGAGAACGGCGAGGCTACCGGTCGGCACCTCGCCGACCTCACCGGCCAGCTGACGGAGATCGTCCGGGCCGGTGTCGACGCCGGCGTCTTCACCACCGCCGACCCGGCGACCGCCGCCCGCGCCCTCTTCCACGCCACGGGCCGCTTCCACGACCCCGTCTACGCCCCCGAATGGGAACAGCCGGGGATCGACGCGGAGTTCGAGGCGGTCATGGACCTGGTGCTACGAGGGCTGCGCGCCTGACCGCCTCCCCGAACCCGTAAAGGATCTCCCGGCCTCACCAGGACGGCATGATCGCCTCGGGATAGCGGGACCCGGCCGCGCCCCGCGGCAGGATCTCCTGGACGCGGGCGAGGTCCTGCGGCGTGAGCGTGACATGTGCCGCCGCGACGTTCTCGGCGAGGCGCTGCGGGCTGCGGGTGCCCGGGATGGGCACGATGTCGTCGCCCTGGGCAAGGAGCCAGGCCAGAGCAAGTTGCGTCACTGTGATGTCCTTGGCGTCGGCCAGCGCGGTCAGCTCGCGGATGGCGGCCAGGTTCTTCTCGTAGTTGCCGGGCTGCCAGCGGTCGTCCCAGCTGCGCATGTCGTCCGCGGGGTACTCGGCGGCGGGCTTCACCGCGCCGGTGAGGAATCCGCGGCCCAGCGGTGAGTACGGTACGAAGCCGATGCCCAACTCCCGTACCACGGGCAGTACTTCGGCCTCCACCGCCCGCTCGAACACCGAGTACTCGGTCTGCAGCACGGACACCGGGTGGACGGCGTGGGCGCGGCGGAGGATGTCGGGGCCGGCCTCGCTGAGCCCGAGGTACCGCACCTTGCCTTCGGCGATCAGCTCGCCGATCGTGCCCGCCACGTCCTCGATGGGCACGTCCGGGTCGACGCGGTGCTGGTACAGGACGTCGATGTAGTCGGTGCCGAGGTGGCGCAGGCTGTTCTCGGTGACCTCGCGGATGTGGTCCGGGCGGCTGTTCAGCGCGAAGCCCGCGCCGTTCTGCGGGGCGCTCATGTCGAAGCCGAACTTGGTGGCGATGACGACGTCGTCGCGGAAATCCTTCACGGCCCGGCCGAGCAGCTGCTCGTTGCTTCCGGTGCCCATGCCGTACAGCTCGGCGGTGTCGAAGAGGGTGACGCCGAGTTCGTACGCCCTGCGGATGGTGGCGATACCGCCGGGCTCGTCACCGGCACCGTACGCCATGGTCATGCCCATCGTGCCGAGGCCGATCGCCCCGGCCTGAAGGCCCTGCGTGCCGAGCTTGCGCGTCGGCAGGTTGCTGCTCTGGTTCTTGTCCTGCTGTTCCTGCTGTGTCATGCCATCGACGCTATGAGGGCGGGCGCCGCGCGGTCATGGGCCGGGGACCGCATAGGATTGCCTGATCCTCTCAGGACCCCGGCCCAGGAACACGCTACCCAGGGAGCGCTTCATGGTGGACGAGCTCGCGGCGGCCATCGCCCGGCACGGCGACGACTGGTGGTCCGAGACCGCGGTGCCACGTCTCCGGCTGGTGAGGCTGGACGAGCCCATCACCCCCATCGACCTGCTGTACGAGCCGATGATCTGCTTCATCGTCGACGGCTCCAAGAGCAGTGTCGCGGGCGAGAGGAGCTGGACGACCGGGAGCGGGGAGATGCTCTTCAACTCGCTCGTGCTGCCGGTCACTTCCACGTTCGAGCGGCTGCCGTACCGCTCGGCGGTGATGCGCCTCGACGGCACGATGCTCGCCGACCTCCTGCTGGAACTGGACGGCACGGACCCTGTCACGCTCGCCGGGCCCGAGCCCGAGCCCGGCGGGCAGATCACCGCACCGATGACACCCGAGATCGTCGACGCGGTCACCCGATGGGTACGGCTGCTCGACACTCCGGACGACATCCGCCCCCTGGCGAACCGTATCGAGGGCGAGATCCTCTACCGCCTGCTCGGCAGTCCCCTCGGCCCGACCCTGCGTCACTTCACGCTTGCCGACACCGCCGCCGCCCGGGTCCGCACGGCGGCCAGGTGGATCTGCGCCCACTTCACCGAGCCGCTCAGTATCGAGGCGATCGCGGGGGTGGCCCACATGAGCCCCGCCACCCTCCACCGCCACTTCAAGTCCGCCACCGGAATGAGCCCGCTGCGTTTCCAGAAACACCTGCGGCTTCAGGAGGCCCGCCGCCGTCTGCTCGCCGGCGACACCACGGCTGCCCTGGTCGCGGAGGCGGTCGGCTATGTGAGCGCGACCCAGTTCAACCGCGAGTACCGGCGGGCGTACGGACTGCCGCCCGCCCAGGACGCGGCCCGGCTGCGGGACCGGTTGGTGAACGCCGGACGGGCACGGTAGGGATCGGCTCCCTATCCCTCCGACGGATTCACCGTCGCCTGATGCGCTTCCGCGAGGTGCTCCTCCGCCTTCAGCCAGGGCAGGAACTGGGCGCCCTTCCGCCAGCCGCACGTATCGCATCTGATGGTGCGCTGCATGCCCGCGCGTTGGACCCGTACGACATGTTCGCGGCCGTGCTGGTCCCAGCGGCTGACCTTGCTCGTGTTGATCTGCAGCATGACGAACTCCTCCTGTGGGGTGGTGGCTCGCAGCAAGGAGTGTGCAGCAAGACCAACATCAACAGGGGCACATGTGACGAGAGTTGAACTCCCGAATACGGCAGGCTAACTGATCGTACGAGGCAGGCGCAGGCTCAGGAGGGTCGTCAGGGCGATGCCCGCCAGCTGGACCAGCAGCGTTGTGACCAGGGCGTCTCGCATGCCCATGCCGGGGATCAGAGCCAGGAAGAGGGAGCCGAGGGTGGCGACGCCCAGGGCGAGGGCCGACTGCTGGGCGGTGATCATGACGCCGCTGCCGACTCCGCCACGGGCGGGCGGGACCTCGGAGAGGATGACGCGGAAGATGACGGGGAGTTGGAGGGCCTGGCCCGCGCCGGCCACGGCCGCGCCCGGCAGCAGTTCCACGACGCCGAGGTCCGGCCAGGAGCGCCAGGCGGCGAGGGCGATGAGGGCCACGCCGACCGCCTGGACGAGGCCGCCGGCGGTCACGACGCGCGTGCCGTAGCGGGTGACGAGCCGCGGGCCCCAGAGCGAGACGGCGAAGAAGACCACCGCCATGGGCGCCAGCGCGAGCCCGGCCGGGACCGGGCCGAGCCCGGCACCCTGCTGCAGCGCCACCGCGATCACGAACATGAACCCGCTGAAGCCGATCGAGAACGGCACCACCATGGCGAGGCCCCGGCGCAGCGACGTCAGCGCGAACAGACTCGGCGGCACCAGGGGCGTACGGCCCTGGCGGTCCTCCCGGCGCTCGACGAGGTAGAAGGCCGCCGCCGCGAAGGGGAACGCCGCCAGCGCCAGCCACGTCCACAGCGGCCAGCCCGCCGCCCGGCCCTCGGTGAGCGGGGCGAGGAGGGCCAGCAGCGAGGCGCCCAGCAGCAGCGTGCCGGGGATGTCCACCGGCTCCGGGTGCTGCGAGCGGGTCTCGGGGACGGCGCGTGCGGCCAGGACCAGGCCGAGCAGCACCACGGGTACGTTCACCAGGAACACCGAGCGCCATTCCGTGCCGGCGATGTTCGCCGCGACCAGGACGCCGCCGAGGATCTGCCCGGCCACCATGGAGAGCCCGGCTGTCGCGCCGTACAGGCCCATGGCCTTGGCGCGGCGCGGGCCCTCCGTCGCCGACTGGATGGTGGCGAGGACCTGCGGCAGCATCGCCGCGGCTGCCGCACCCTGCGCGACGCGCGCCGCGACCAGCGTCCAGGCGGTGGGCGCAAGGCCGCACGCCAGCGAGGTCAGCCCGAAGGCAGCCATGCCGACGAGGAAGAGCCGACGCCGGCCGAACATGTCGCCGAGCCGTCCGCCGAGGACGAGGAGCACGGCGTACGAGACTCCGTACCCGGCGACGACGAGTTCCAGGACCGCCTCGCTCGCGGACAGGTCCCGGGCGATGGTCGGCAGGGCGACGTTGACGATGAAGAAGTCGATGAGGGGGAGTGCCGCGCCGAGGAGCACGGTGAAGAGTCCGAGGCTGCCGAGCGCGGGTGGGGCGGCGGGGGAGCGGGTGGCACTGCTGTCGAGAGTTCCTGTTTCGGTCACGTACCTCAGCGTCGGCCAACTCCCAGGCTGGTACCAGAGTCTTCTCATCCTGGTACCAGGAGTACCTGGAAACAGGATCCGGCCGACGGCATGCTGGTCGCATGACGACCATGGCCCAGGACGCGGCGGTACGGGAGTCCGGGGCGCCCCGGACTCGGGAAGCGCGGGAGTCGGCGATCCGGCGGCACGAACTCGCCGCGTTTCTGCGTCACCGCCGCGAGCACGTCACCCCCGAGCAGGTCGGTCTGCCGCGCGGGCCCCGGCGCCGTACGCCCGGCCTGCGCCGTGAGGAGGTCGCGCAGCTCTCCGCGGTCGGCGTCACCTGGTACACGTGGCTCGAACAGGCCCGGGACATCCAGGTCTCCGTCCAGGTCCTCGACGCCCTCGCCCGCACCCTGATGCTCGACGCCAGCGAGCGCGCCCACCTGTTCAAGCTGGCCGGAGCCGTCGACCCCGCACCCGGCGCGCACTGCGCGTCGGTCACCGACGCCCAGCGCGTACTCCTGCGGCAGCTGGACCCAATCCCGGCCTGCGTCCGGAACAGCCGGTACGACGTCCTCGCCTACAACCGCACGTACGGGCTGCTGTTCTGCGACCTCGACGCCATCCCGCCTCAGGACCGCAACTGCATGCTCCTGTGCTTCACGAACGAGGACTGGCAGTCGTCGATCGTGCGGCTGGAGGAGACCATGCGGGTCATGGCCGCCAAGTTCCGCGCCTCGATGGCCGGTCATCTCGCCGAGCCCGCCTGGAAGATGCTGCTCAAGCGGCTGCGCGATCAGTCGCCGGAGTTCCGCGAGATCTGGGAGCGGCACGAGGTCGTGAGCGCCAGCAGCAAACGCAAGCAGTTCACCAACGCCCATGTCGGCAAGCTCACCGTGGACAACACCGACTTGTGGCTCGGCCCGCACAGCGGCCCCCTCATGGTGACGTTCGCACCGGCCGACGCCGAGTCCCGCGAACGCCTGGAGAAGCTGCATGCGATCGCTCTCGCGCGAGGGTAAAAGCCTCAGGCCAGTACGTCCGCCTGCTCCTTGACCTCCGCCGACTCCAGCCGCTCCGCGGTGCGTTCGGCGGTCCGGCGGGCCCAGCGGCCGCTCGTCAGGGCGCCGACGACCAGGACCGAGAGGCCGCAGGCCGCGATGATCCACCAGCCGGGGCGGGCGGCTGAGACGAAGACCTCGCGGTGCGGGGACGCGCCCACACCCGCGGCCAGTACGGCACCGATCACGGCGACGCCCAGGGTCTGGCCGATCTGGCGGCTGGTGGAGGCGACCGCGGCGGCGACGCCGGCCTGGGCGCGGGGCATGCCGGAGACGGCGGTGTTGGTGATGGGGGCGTTGACGAAGCCGAAGCCGAGGCCGAAGAGGACGTATCCGATGACGAGCGTCACGTTCGACGTCTCGGCCTCGAAGGCGGCGAAGAGCACCCCGCTCGCGGTCATCGCCACCCCGGCGACGAGGAGGGAGAGCCGAGGGCCGCGGCTGCCGACGAGGCGGCCGGACAGCGGGGCGGAGACGAAGGTCAGGGCGGCCATGGGGAGCATCCACAGGCCCGCGTTCAGGGCGGTCAGGCCGCGTACGTTCTGCAGATAGAGCGTCGAGAGGAAGAGGAAGCCGCCGAGCGCCGCGAACGCGCTGATCGCCACGACCGTGGCCCCGCTGAACGGCGCCGAACGGAAGAAGCGCAGGTCGATGAGGGGTTCGGCGCGGCGAGGTTCGTACCACAGGAGGCTCAGCAGGGCGGCCAGGGCCAGGGCGCCGAAGGCGATGACCTTGGGGGCGCTCGAGTGGGGAGCCTCGATGATCGCGTACGTCAGGGAGCCGAGCAGCGCGATCACCAGGAGCTGGCCCACCGGGTCGGGGCGGCGGGCCTTCGGGGCGCGGGACTCGGGGACGTACCGGAGGGTGAGCAGGAGCGCTACCAGGCCCACCGGGAGGTTGATCCAGAAGATCGAGCGCCAGCCGACCGAGTCCACGAGAAGGCCGCCGATCAGAGGGCCGGCCGCCATCGATATGCCGACGACACCGCCCCACACCCCGATGGCGCGAGCGCGCTCGCGCGGCTCCGTGAACGTGTTGGTGATGATCGACATCGCGACCGGGTTGAGCATCGAACCGCCCACCGCCTGCACCATCCGGAAGGCGATGAGCGATTCGAGGTTCGGTGCGAGGGAACACAGCACCGAGCCGATCGTGAAGACGACAAGGCCCGCCATGAAGACCCGCTTGCGGCCGATACGGTCGGCCGTCGACCCCGCGAGCATCAGCAGCGAGGCGAGCACCAGCGTGTACGCGTCGATCGTCCACTGGAGGCCGGCCGTACTCGCGTGCAGTTCTCTCTGCATCGAGGGCAGTGCGACGTTCAGCACGGTGTTGTCGAGGCTCACGATCAGCAGGCTCATACAGCAGATCGCGAGAACCAGCATGCGTCGGCGGTGGTTGAGCTCAGGCATTCCATCAGGGTACGCCGATTTCGGTAGTGCGCCTAACTAACGACTCTGGTCGATCGTCGAAAGGCCGTGGCTCGTGCCCGTCGGCGTACGGGACAATGGGTCGCATGCCCACGCCCACACCCCTCGTGAACTCCCCGCTGTCGATCGGCCCGCACCCGGTGCGGCCGCCCGTCGTCCTCGCCCCCATGGCCGGGATCACGAACGCGCCGTTCCGCACGCTGTGCAGGGAGTTCAGTGGTGGCAAGGGCCTGTTCGTCAGCGAGATGATCACGACCCGGGCGCTGGTCGAGCGCAACGAGAAGACCATGCAGCTGATCCACTTCGACGCCTCGGAGACTCCGCGCTCGATCCAGTTGTACGGGGTCGACCCGGCGACCGTCGGCAAGGCCGTCCGCATGATCGCGGAGGAGGACCTCGCCGACCACATCGACCTCAACTTCGGCTGCCCGGTACCGAAGGTGACGCGCAAGGGCGGCGGCTCGGCCCTCCCGTACAAGCGCCACCTGTTGCGCGCGATCCTGCACGAGGCGGTGAGCGGTGCCGGGGACCTGCCGGTCACGATGAAGATGCGCAAGGGCATCGACGACGACCACATCACGTACCTGGACGCGGGGCGGATCGCCGTGGAGGAGGGCGTGACGGCGATCGCCCTCCACGGCAGGACGGCCGCACAGCACTACGGCGGTACGGCGGACTGGGACGCGATCGCCCGCCTCAAGGAGCACGTGCCGGAGATCCCGGTACTCGGCAACGGCGACATCTGGTCGGCCGACGACGCGTTGCGGATGGTGCGGACGACTGGTTGCGACGGGGTGGTTGTCGGCCGGGGTTGTCTCGGGCGGCCGTGGTTGTTCTCGGACTTGGTGGCGGCGTTCGAGGGCCGTACGGCGGATTACGTTCGTCCGACGCTTCGTGAGGTGGCGACGGTGATGGTCCGCCACGCGACCCTGCTCGGGGAGTGGATCGGCGACGAGGCGCGCGGAGTCATCGACTTCCGCAAGCACGTGGCCTGGTACCTGAAGGGTTTCGCGGTCGGCTCCGAAATGCGCAAGCGCCTTGCGATCACGTCGTCCCTGGCCGAACTCCGTTCCGGGCTCGACGAGTTGGACCTCGACCAGCCGTGGCCGACGGGCGCCGACGGGCCCCGCGGCCGCACGTCCGGCAACAACAGGGTTGTCCTGCCGGACGGTTGGCTGAAGGACCCGTACGACTGCGCGGGAGTCGGCGAGGACGCGGAGTTGGACACGTCCGGGGGCTGAGTTGTTCGGGGGCCTGCCGTTCAACCCATAACGGGCCTTCGTCGGCCGTCACGGAGCGCCCTGGCGCGCCCTGATGGCCACCGCCACTCTCATCGGTGTCCCGTTTGTCTGTGTCTTCGCCGTGTTCCAGTGCATCGCCTCGGGCGGACTGACGGCCGGAGTGTCAGGTGCTGACGAACCCTGTGGCCACCAATGACGATTACGTTGCCGTGACTTACGCCACATTCGCCTCGGGCGCTGCCCTTCTCCTCACTGACCCCGTCCGGCATGCCGACAACAGGCGTAATGTCCGCTACCGCAGGTAACTTCCCTGCATGGAACGGGATATGGCTACTTGTTAGGTCATGTGCACGCGGCTGAAAACAGCCCTTCTTCCGTCGTCAAGTCCGGTCCCGGGCGCCCGCCTTCACCCCGCCAGACCCCAGTGACTCGATGACATTTGTGTTTCTGCTGTGAAGAAAAGATGAATCCCCCTCTAGAGTCCCCGCCATATATGACGCAGACCGCACTTTTGGGATCTTGATCGGTCCCGGTGTGTTCCTGGGGGGGACCTGTTGATCTCGGACTACTTCGACGCTTTTTGGTCATGGACCGTTGCGGCGGTTGGGGAAACGTCGTGGCGTGAGGTGATGCCGCTGGGCATCGCCGGTGCGTTCGTCTGGGGGCTCTGGCTCTACCGGGCGATCCTTTCCCGCTTCGCCAGGCCGGTCGTGAACAACTACCGGACCTCCGTGTCCGTCGTGGTCCCCGCCTACCGCGAGGACCCGGACATCCTGCTCGACTGTCTGGAGACCTGGCTGGCCCAGGGACCCGACGAGGTGATCATCGTCCCCGACATCGAGGACCACGAGGTGCTCCGCAGGCTGTCGGAGGTGATGGACCGGCGGGTGCGGGTGCTCGCGTTCGAGCACCGGGGCAAGCGGTCCGCGCTGGGTGTGGGGATCCGGGCCGCGCGCGGCGAACTCGTGGTGCTGGTCGACTCGGACACCCGCTGGCAGCCGGGGCTGCTCGACGCCGTGCAGATGCCCTTCGTCGACCCCAAGGTCGGCGGAGTCGGCACCCAGCAGAACGTCTTCATGCGCCGGAGCAGCGTCTGGCGGCGCATCGCCGACTGGCTGGTCAACCTGCGCTACTACGACTACGTGCCAGCCATGGGCCGCGCCGGTGCCGTCGCGTGTCTGTCCGGCCGCACGGCCGCCTACCGCAAGGCCGCGATAGACCCCGTTCTGGAGAACCTGGAGAACGAGTTCTTCCTCGGCCGGCGTTGCGTCGCCGGTGACGACGGCCGGCTGACCTGGCTGGTACTGGCCTCCGGGTACAAGACCGTGCACCAGAGCAGCGCGCGGGCGCTGTCCATGTTCCCGTCCTCGTTCCGGGCCTTCGTCAAGCAGCGGGTGCGCTGGAGCCGCAACTCCTACCGCTGCTATCTGACGGCGATCTACAAGGGCTGGCTGTGGCGGGTCCCGCTGGTCACCAAGATCACCGTGCTGCAGATCCTGCTGACGCCTGTGACCATGGGCATGGCGCTGGGCTATCTGCTGCTCAGCCGACTGGAGTTGACCGGCCGCGGGGTGGTCCTGGTCCTGATCTGGCTCTTCGTGGGACGCGGTATCCGCGGCTACTCGCACTTGCGCAGACATCCGCGGGATGTGCTGGTGCTGCCGCTGCTGGCCCTCGTGGTCGTGATGATCTCCCTGCCGATCAAACTGTGGGCCTTCATCACCATGAACAAGCAGGGTTGGCTGACCCGTACCAGCAGCAGTATCGGCGGCGAGGGCCAGAACGCCGCGTCCCTCTCGGGCAACGGCCCCCAGCGGCCGCCCGCCGCCGGCGGCCGCCGCGAGGGGGTGTTCCAGCCGTGACACTCCATCAGGCACACCCTCGGCGAGACCATGAGGCACACCCTCGGCGAGGCCACCAGGCACACCTTCAGACAGAGCGGACCGCCCGCGGGTCGGGACACCGCTCTCGATTCTCACCGGGGTCCGTTCTGCGAACCGCTCACGCCTTCCGAACGCTGCGCGGCACGGCGACAGCCGCCGCCTTCCTGCCCCTGGTCGCCGTGGCGCTCCTCGGGTCCGCGCCCGTCGCCCATGCCGCGCCGAAGACGGCCGTCGCGGAGAGTGTCCTGGCCGGAGCCCGTGCCGGCGCCGCGGACGACGGCGAGGAACAGGCGTTCACCCCCGAGGAGTCCGAGACCCAGGCGGCCCTGGTCGCCGCCGAGGACAAACGGCTTGACCAGGTCCGCGCCGTCGCCGCGGTCGCCCCGCTCAAGGGCGCCAAGTGGTCGCAGCCGTACCGGCTGGACACCGGAAGCGGCTACACGCTGGTCCTCACCGCGCGCACCAAGCCGTACAGCATCTCCGACCTGCTCTCCCTCGCCCCGCAGACCTTCGTCCGCAAGCGCGACGGTTCCTACCTGCTGACCGAGAACCTCTACCTCAACGCCGGCGCCAAGCTGAAACTGTCCAACCCGGGCGGCCTGACGATACGGATGGCCAGCAGCAACAAGGGCTTCGTCTCCATCGTCTCCTTCGGCGGCCGACTGACCCTGGAGGGCACCGCACAGGCGCAGATGAAGATCGGCAGCTGGGACACCCGTACCAACAAGCCGGACATCGACGTACGGGACGGCAGGGCCTACATCCGCGCCATCGGCGGCCAGTTCTCCATGAAGTACGCCACTGTCAGCAGCCTCGGCTTCTGGAGCGGCCGCACCGGCGGCCTCAGCCTCACCGGAACCGACCGCCCCGACACCGGGAACATCGACGGCCCGGACACCCCGACCGGCGACGACCTCAACCAGCGCGAGCGGGCGGAGGCCGCGGACAAGGCGGAGGAGGAGGCGGAGGAGACGCCCAGCAGCGGCGGAGTGCTCGCCCAGCCGCCCGGCGAACTGACCACACCGGACAGCAGGTTCACCGTCCCCGACATGTCATATGTGTCGGCGGAGGTCGACCACTCCACGGTCACGGGCAACACCTACGGACTGTTCGTCTCCGGTGCCACCGGGGTCAGCATCACCGACACCAAGGTGCTGAAGAGCTTCCAGGACGGCCTCGTACTGCACCGCTACGTCACCAACGCCGACGTCGAACGGACCACCTCCAAGGACAACGGCGGCAACGGCTTCGTCCTCGCCCGCGCCACCCAGCAGGTCAAGATCACCGGATCCACCGCGCGGGACAACGGCGGCAACGGTTTCATCCTCAGCGGCCGGCCCCTGGCGAGCGGTCCCTCCGCCTCCGGCGAGTCCATCAGCAGCTACGGCAACAACTCGGTGTCCAACAGCACCGCCGAGGACAACGGCCGCTACGGCATCGAGATCCTCGGCGGGGTGGACGTCGGCGTGCAGAACAACAACATCCGCGGCGGTGACATGGGCATCGTCGCCCGCAAGGACGCCGCGAAGGTGGCGATCACCGGGAACCGTCTGAAGGGCCAGATCCGGCAGGGCATCTCGGTACGCGACGGCGTGACGGCGGCGCAGGTCACCGGCAACATCGTCGAGAACGCCGACACCGGCGTCTACATCCGCGACTCGGTCGCCGAGGTGCGCGGCAACACCATCCAGGACGCCACCAACCACGGCGTCTCCATGGTGGGCGGCGTCGGTGGCTCGACGATCTCGTACAACGTCATCGCCGGCGTCGGGCCGAGCGCCCTGGACACCGTCCGCGCGGGCGGCGACACGGACATCAAGAAGAACCAGACCTTCGCCTGGCACGACACCAGTTCCTTCTGGACCAAGTTCCGGCACTACGCCAGCCCGATGACCCTGCTGTGGACCTTCATCCTGCTGCTCATCCTCCTGTCGGCGGTGATGGGGCAGCGACGGCACGCCAGCCGGGGACGAGGCCGCCGCGGACGCGTCCACCCCTACGCCGACAAGCAGACCCTGCCGGCCCCTCCGCCCACGGAGATCCACCTGGCCGCACACAACCCCCACAACCGGGTTCCGGTGATGACTCATGACCAGTGGTAACCGCGTGCTGTGGCTGGCGACGGGGGCGTTCATCTGCTCCGTGATCGCCCTCATCGTGGCCCTGACCTCCGGCGGGGACTCGGCCACCCCGGACACGGCCGGGGCCACCGGTGCGGTCGGCCCCACTTCGACCACCCGCAAGCCGACCGCCTCGACGGACGACGCACCGACGGACACCGCCGAACCGTCCGCGCCGTCCACCACCCCCGCCACCGGGTCCGCCCCGGGCGCGACGTCCGGCGGCGGCACCGCGTCCGCCAAGGAGGTCAGCTGCCCGGCGGCCACCGCCACGGTGAACGACGCCGCCTCGCTGGAGCAGGCCCTGGCCGACGCCGGGCCCGGGGACAGCATCCGGCTCGCCGACGGCACGTACGAGGGCCGCTTCAAGGCCACCACCCCGGGCACCGCGGACCGGCCGGTCTACGTCTGTGGCGGCCCCGGCGCGGTGATCGACGGCGGTGGCACCGACGGCGACTACGGCTTCCACCTGGACGGCGCCAGCCACTGGCGCCTGGTCGGCTTCACCGTCCGCAACAGCCAGAAGGGCGTGATGGCCGACCGTGTGCAGGGCTCGGTCATCCAGGGCCTCACCGTCGAGCAGATCGGCGACGAGGCCATCCACCTGCGGAACTTCAGCACCGACAACCTCGTGCTGAACAACACCGTCCGCGACACCGGCAAGCGCAAGGAGAAGTTCGGCGAGGGCGTCTACATCGGCTCCGCCGAGTCCAACTGGTGCACCGTCTCGGACTGCAAGCCCGACGCGAGCAACCGCAACATGATCAGCGGCAACGACATCAGCGCCACGACCGCCGAGTCCATCGACATCAAGGAGGGCACCAGCGACGGCAAGGTCATCGGCAACACCTTCGACGGCTCACTCCTGAGCGGCTCCCACAACGACTCCTGGGTCGACGTCAAGGGCAACGGCTGGCTGATCCAGGGCAACACCGGCCGCAACGCACTCCAGGACGGCTTCCAGACCCACGAGATCGTCGACGGCTGGGGCACCGACAACACGTTCAAGGGCAACACCGCGGATGTGAACGGACCCGGCTACGGCTTCAAGCTCACCCCCGTCGAGGGCAACAAGGTCGCCTGCGACAACAAGGCGGAAGGGGCGGCCGAGGGCCTGGCCAACGTCGACTGCGCCCGTTCCTGACCGGCCTACGGCGACCCCGAGCCGGCCGCACGCCGTCCCCCGGGCCGGCACCGTCTCCATGCGCCATCCCGTGCTCCGTCCCTGCACCTGAGCACACCGCGCAACGCCACAACAGAACCATCACACACCGCTTCCACGCAGGGCCCGAGGAGCCACCGCAGCTTCCGGCCAAAGGCCCCTGTGCCGGCTCACCCATCCCCAAAGCGAGCACACCCTCACCTTTCACAAGGAGCACGCCATGACCCTCGCCACCGACCTGAGGCCGGACAGCGCCCTGAGACCCGACGCCGACACGGCCGCCGTATTCGACGTCTCCGGCGCCCCCGTCCCCCGACTCACCGTCATCGGCACCGGCTATCTCGGCGCCACGCACGCCATCTGCATGGCCGTCCTCGGCTACGAGGTCCTGGGCGTGGACGTCGACCCGGTCAAGGTCGAGTGGCTGAACTCGGGTCGGGTCCCCTTCTTCGAGCCGGGCCTGCCCGAACTGCTGGCCAAGGCTCTGGACTCCGGCCGGCTGCGCTTCACGACCAACTTCGCCGAGGCCGGTGACTTCGGCGATGTCCATTTCCTCTGCGTCGGCACCCCCCAGCAGAAGGGCTCCGACGCGGCGGACCTGCGCTACGTCGACAGCGCGGTGACCGAACTCGCGGGGCACTTGCGCCGCCGCACGCTGGTGGTCGGCAAGTCCACGGTGCCGGTGGGCACCGCGGCCCGGCTGACGGAACTGGTGCAGCGGCTCGCCCCCGCGGGAGCCGACGTCGAACTGGCCTGGAATCCGGAGTTCCTGCGCGAGGGCTACGCCATCGACGACACCCTGCGCCCCGACCGGCTGGTCTTCGGCACGGAGTCGGCATGGGCCGAGGAACGGCTGAGGGCCGCGTTCGCCCCCGTCATCGCCCGCGACACCCCGGTGGTCGTCACCGACCTCAGCACGGCCGAACTGGTCAAGGTCGCCGCCAACTCCTTCCTCGCCACCAAGATCTCGTACATCAACGCCATGGCCGAGGTCTGCGAGGCCACCGGCGCCGATGTGACGGGCCTCGCCGAGGCACTCTCCTACGACGACCGGATCGGCGGACGCTTCCTCAAGCCGGGCCTGGGCTTCGGCGGAGGCTGCCTGCCCAAGGACATCCGCGCCTTCAGCCACCGCGCCGAGGAACTGGGCGTCGGCCAGGCCGTCGCCTTCCTGCGCGAGGTGGACGCCATCAACAAGCGCCGCCGGGCCCGCACCGTCGACCTGGTCCGCGAACTCGTCGGCGGCAACCTGGCAGGCGCCCGCATCACCGCCCTCGGCGCCGCGTTCAAACCCAACTCGGACGACATCCGCGACGCCCCCGCCCTGGACGTGGCCCGGACCCTGCACCAAGCGGGCGCCCACGTCACGGTCGTCGACCCGGCGGCCACGGAGAACGCCCGCCGCACCTTCCCGGAACTGACCTACGGCTCCGACGCCCTCACGGCCGCCGCCGGAGCGGACGTGGTGGTCCTGCTCACCGAGTGGACCCAGTTCCGCGAGATCGACCCGCACGCCATGGCCGCCGTGGTGTCCCACCGCCGCATAGTCGACGGCCGCCATGCCCTGAACCCAGCCCAGTGGCGCGCGGCCGGCTGGGAATACCGAGCCCTGGGCCGCCCTTGACTCGGGACTTCGCCCCTGGGCGGGGGTCTGGCGTGGTGTGTCGAGTGCGGGTGGTTCTCGGCTGGTCGCGCAGTTCCCCGCGCCCCTAGATGCACGGGGCTGCGCCCCTAAAGACCGGGGCGCAGTCCCGTCTTTCAGGGGCGCGGGGAACTGCGCGACCAGCCACAACGCACCCGCAGCCGCGAACCAACCCTCAGCCCCGAGCTATTAGGCACCGCCCACAGCCGTCAGCAAGGCCAAAGGAGCCGCAGCTGACCGAGACTCCCGCACGCACGCGTGCGGATACGGCACCGGCTCCCCATGGGTGTCGCGGCCGTACCCCGCGAGGACCTCCGGGAGCCGGCTCCCGGAGGCCGTCGCCGCGTCCACCAACGCGTGGGCCACCGTCCGGGCCTCGTCATGGAGCCCGTACCGCGCCAGCCCCAGCGTGATCAACGCGTTGTCATGCGGCCAGACCGACCCCCGGTGGTACGACAGCGGGTGGTACGCAGCCTGGCCGGAGGCCACCGTCCGTACCCCCCACCCGGAGAAGAAGTCCGGCTCCAGCAACCGCCGCCCCACCAACTCCCCGTACTCCTTGTCCAGCAGCCCCGACCACAGCAGGTGCCCGGCGTCGGAGGCGAGCGCGTCCACCTGGTTGCCGTCACCGTCCAACGCCAGCGCGGGGAAGGCGCGTTCGGGCATCCAGAAGTCCCGCTGGAAGCGATCACGGAGGTCGCCCGCCGCCTGCTCCAGCAGCGCCGCGTACACCTCGTCCTCCCACACCGTGCGCGACAGGTGCGCGGTGCGGCGCAGGGCGTCGTACGCGTACCCCTGCGCACCCGCGGCCATCACCGGGCCGGTGGCGCGGCTGCCGTCGGCGGAGCAGATGGCGCCGGGGGAGTCCTTCCAGTTCTGGTTGGCGAGGCCGCCCTCGTCGGCGCGGTAGACGAGGTAGCCGCGCGAGGTGAGCCCGCCGTGGTCCAGCATCCAGCCGATCGCCGCGCGGGCGTGCGGCTCGAGGCGGCGGGCGGTGGCGACATCGCCGGTCTGCTCGACGTACGCGCCGAGCAGCACCAGGAACAGCGGCGTGGCGTCGACCGAGCCGTAGTAACGCCCGTACGGCACCTGCCCGAAGTGCGCCAGCTCCCCGTGCCGTACCTCGTGCACGATCTTGCCCGGCTGGGCCACCGCCCCGGTGCCGGTCGCGGTCGCCTGGGCCGCGGCGAGCGCGGGCAGGGTGGCGGCGGCGAGCTGGGGGCGGTAGGGGAGCGCGAAGAGGGAGGTGAGGAGCGCGTCGCGGCCGAGCAGCGTCAGGAACCAGGGGACTCCGGCCGCCGGGACGCGAAGTTCCTCTCCGTCGGGGCCCGTTGCCGGAACCTGGAGGACGGCCAGGTCGGCGAGGCCCCGCGCGCAGGCCGCGGACAGTTCCGGCCAGCCCGTCGGGAAGGGCACGCCCTCGGTGAACTCGTCCTCCAGCGCGCGGACTTGCTCGTTCACGGCGGACGGGGAGGCGGGCACCTCCGGGTGCGGTGTGCCGTGCGGGTGGGCCGCGACCCTCAGGGCCAGCTCTGCGGAACCGTGCGGTTCGAGGTCGAGGGACCAGACCAGGCGGCGGGCGCCCGTTCCCGTCTCCTCGACGCCGTCAGGCGCGGGCTCGGCGGTGACCGTCGTACAGGAACGCCACTCGCCGCGCCGGTAGCTGAACTCGACGCCGTCGTCCAGGATTTCGCGGGAGCGGACGGCGCCGATTTTCGCGTACGTACGGTGGTCGGAGCGCAGCTCGAACTGGTCCGAGAAGTCGGCGTCCGCGGTGACCGCGATCCGGACCGTCGTCGGCACCGGGCGGTTGCTGGTGACGCGCAGCGCCTCGACGAACGCGCCGTCGGCGACGGCCTGTTCACGGAAGAGCGTGTACGCGGGCGGCTCCTGGCGGCCACCGCGCGGTACGAGGACGCAGCGCGCCGAGTCGCCGTCCGTGACCGGCGACAGTGCCTCGGGCACCGCGCCGTCGACGGTCAGCTGCCAGCGGCTCAGATGCCGGGCGTCGCGTACGAACAGCCCGTCGGGGGAGCCGCTGCCGCGCACTCCGCTGATGTCCCCGCCGTCGCCCACGGCCGCGAACGTCCCACCGTGCACGAGCAGATGCTGCCGGTCCGTCATACCTGGTCCCCTCCCTTGGCACCCTTGCCGATCTCTTCGCCTACGTGATCGCTTACGTGCTGCGCCGCGCTCAGTGAAGGGCCCGGCTCATGCTGGTGGTCGTGGTCGTGCAGCAGATCGAGTGTCAGCGCGGCGGTCCAGCTGAAGCCGAGCGCTCCGCAGGCTTCGCCGCTGTACGGGGTCACGTACTCCGCGAATCCGGACTCGCCCGCCGTGTCGAGCAGTGCGGCACGCAGGCTGCCCGCGAGGGCCTGCTCCCCGTGCAGCCTCAGGCCGCGCTCCAGCATCCAGTTGGTGTTGAACCAGGCCGGGCCCCGCCAGTACCGGTGCGGATCGAAGGCCTCGCCGGTCAGGTCGTAGCTCGGTACGAGCCGGGTGGTGCCGCCGAGCCCGAAGTGCGGGCCGCGCAGGGTCCGTACGAGACTGTCGGCGATCTCGCGGGGCAGGGCGGGCAGGAGCAGCGGGACGAGTCCGGCCACGCCGCGCTCGGGGATGAGTTCCCCGGTCCGTACGTCCCGGCAGAAGAACATGCCCTCCGCCGGGTCCCACAGCCGCTCCACCAGCGCCGCCGTCAGCCGCTCCGCCCGCGCGCGGCGGGCCGTGGCCGTGGCGCCCAGTTCTTGGGCGATCCGGGCCAGCGCGTACTCGGAGGCGATGAGGAGTGCGTTGAACGCCGGGTCCTCGACCGCGAAATCGCCCGCCCCATCGGCGTATTCACGGTCCCGGTAGTCGCTCGCGAGCGCCACATACCGCCCGTAGTCCAGATCCGTCGGCCGGTCCGAGGCGGCCCCGTGGTCCAGGTCGGCGCGGCGGAAGGTGCGGGGCGAGGCAGGCGTGACGCGGCTGAGCGGGGCGTCCCAGGACGGGGCGTTGTCCATCCCCTGCTCCCACGGGTGGACCACGGAGGCCAGGCCCCCGCCGCCCAGGTCCCGGCGGTGCAGCAGATAGCGATGCCAGGCCGCGAGCCGCGGATACAGGCGGGACAGGAAGCCCCGGGCCCGCGACAGGCCCGGGTCGGCGACATGCACCAGCCAGGCGGCGAGCGCGTGCACCGGTGGCTGCACGATGCCCGACGTCTGTACGGTGCGCGGGGCGCCCGCGGCGCGTCCCGCGGTGGAGGAGCGCCAGAAGTCGGGGCTCGGGAAGTACGCGTCGAGCGGGACGGAGGGGTTGAAGACGATGTGCGGAATCCGGCCGTCGCCCCACTGCGCGTCCAGGAGCGTCTCCAGCTCGACCTGGGCCCTGAGCGGCGACAGATGGCGCAGCCCGATCGCGATGAACGCCGAGTCCCAGGACCACTGGTGGGGATACAGACCGCGCGAGGGCACCGTGGACGTCCCGGTCCAGTTGTCGTGCAGGACGCGCGCGGCCTTCAGGTGCAGCGAGCGCGAGGCGGGGCCCGGATCGTATACGGCCGTCCCCGAACGGCCGATCTCACCGTGGCCGGAAAATGGGGGTGAGGCCGAGGTGCGTACGGGCTCCGGGTATCCGGTGCGGCGGGCTGTGAGCTGGGTCGAGCGGTTCACTCGGGTCTCCACGAAGACGTATGTCCGGCCAGTTCGGCTGTAGCTACCGTAGGGTTACGTCTATTTAACACGCAAAACTCAATATGTAATGCAGAGTTGAGGAATGCAAGAGGGTGTGCATGACCGGGAACGCCGGGAGGACCGGTATGGCAGGACGGGCCACAAGGGCGGGCAGCCAGGCGAGCGCCGGCGAGCTGCTGGCGCTGGTGCGCAGCGGGCGTGCCACCACACGCGGTGCCTTGCAGCAGGTCACGGGCCTGTCCCGGGCCACGGTCGGCCAGCGCCTGGACCGGCTCTTCCGGGCGGGCTGGCTGCGCGAGGGCGCCGCGGGCCCGGTGGACTCGCCGCTCGGCGGCCGGCCCTCGGTCCGACTTGAGTTCGATGACTCACATGCCGTCGTCCTCGCCGCCGACCTCGACACCCGGCACGCGCGCACCGCGGTCCTCTCCCTCACCGGCGAGCTGCTGGCCGAGCACACGGGGTCGCTGCTCATCGAGGACGGCCCGGACGTGGTGCTCGGCGAACTCGGCCGCTGGTTCGGCGAGCTGCTGGAGAAGGCCGGGCACCGGGCGCACGAGGTGTGCGGGATCGGGCTGTCCGTGCCAGGGCCGGTCGACAGCGACACCGGCCGCGTGGTCCAGCCGCCGATGATGCCCGGCTGGGACGGCTACGACATAAGAACCCGGCTGGCCCGCTCCTTCGCCGAGCACACGGGCGCCGAATCCGTCCCCGTACTTGTGGACAACGACGCCAACCTCATGGCGTACGGCGAACAGCGCACCGGCCACCCGGACTGTTCGGCCTTCGTCCTGATCAAGGTCTCCACCGGCATCGGCGCGGGCGTCGTCGTCGGCGGCACCATCTACCGGGGCATAGACGGAGGCGCCGGGGACATCGGGCATATACGAGTCCCGGAGGGCGCCGACACCTTGTGCAAGTGCGGTTCGTACGGCTGTCTCGCCGCCGTCGCCAGTGGCGGTGCCGTGGCGCGGCGGCTCGCGGAGACCGGCGTGCCGGCTTCCTCCGGCTCAGATGTGCGGGATCTGCTGACCGCCGGGCATCCGGGGGCGGTGGCGCTCGCGCGAGACGCCGGGCGGCAGGTCGGCGACGTACTGGCGACCGTGGTGACGCTCCTCAACCCCGGAGTGCTGATGATCGCCGGGGATCTGGCCGGAACCCCGTTCCTCACGGGCGTACGCGAGCTGCTCTACCAGCGTGCCCTGCCCCGCTCCACCGCCCACCTGGACGTGGTCACCTCACGGCTCGGGGACCGGGCGGGCCTGGTGGGGGCGGGGCTGCTGGTGGTGGAGCACCTGTACGCGCCCGGGCGGGCGGAGGAGCGACTGCGGGCGATGGGCATGTGAGGTGTGAGTGCGGATCGGCGTGTGACATCCGCGTTACGGTCCGCGTACGCGTCCGCATGGTGAAATCTGGCCGCTCGAATCGGCGTGATTCTTGCCACCCTTGATAAGGGTTGCGCTCAGATGAGCGGATCTTGGGCAACTGCACTTCTCCAAAGGGTGGCACTGAGTGCCACCCTTTGATCGTTCACGATGTGAACTCACACGTACGGAGTGCCGCTCATGTGAGCACCTTAGGGGGTCTACGGGCGTTGACTCGTTCGGGAAGTGAAAACACCAACTTCCGACTCATTGCCAGGTCTTGACTTGCGATCTGTTGGCGGACGAGCGGTTACGGCCGCATGACGCGCAAGTGGACGTACCGAGGTACCTTCGATCTGGGTATGTTCTCGCCGTCAGGGCAGCCAGCGCGTCCTCGAGGAGTCGAGATCCGTGTCGGAAAACAAAGATCCCCACGTAACTGGTAGCGGCGACAGTGTTGTCGGCGGAGTGAAGTTCGTTTACGACTTCACCGAAGGCAACAAGGACCTCAAGGACCTCCTCGGCGGCAAAGGCGCGAACCTCGCCGAGATGACCAACCTGGGTCTTCCCGTCCCACCGGGCTTCACGATCACCACCGAGGCCTGCAAGACGTACCTCGACAGTGGCGAGGAGCCGGCGGCACTGCGTGACGAGGTGAGCGCACACCTCGACGCGCTCGAAGAGGCGATGGGCAAGAAGCTCGGGCAGGCCGACAACCCCCTGCTCGTATCGGTCCGTTCAGGGGCGAAGTTCTCCATGCCGGGCATGATGGACACCGTCCTGAACATCGGGCTCTCCGACAAGTCGGTCCAGGGCCTGGCCCAGCAGGCCGGTGATGAGCGCTTCGCCTGGGACTCGTACCGCAGGCTCATCCAGATGTTCGGCAAGACCGTCCTCGGCGTCGAGGGCGAACTCTTCGAGGACGCGCTGGAGGCGGCGAAGGAGGCCAAGAAGGTCACGGTCGACACCGAACTCGAAGCGGCCGACCTGAAGAAGCTCGTCACCAAGTTCAAGAAGATCGTCAAGACCGAGGCCGGGCGTGACTTCCCGCAGGACCCGCGCGAGCAGATGGACCTCGCCATCCACGCGGTCTTCGACTCGTGGAACACCGACCGCGCGAAGCTCTACCGCCGCCAGGAGCGCATCCCGCACGACCTCGGCACGGCCGTCAACGTCTGCTCGATGGTCTTCGGCAACCTCGGCCCGGACTCGGGTACGGGCGTCGCCTTCACCCGCGACCCGGCCTCCGGCCACCAGGGCGTGTACGGCGACTACCTGCAGAACGCGCAGGGCGAGGACGTCGTGGCCGGCATCCGCAACACGGTCCCGCTCGCCGATCTGGAGAAGATCGACAAGAAGTCGTACGACCAGCTGATGCAGATCATGTCGACCCTGGAGAACCACTACAAGGATCTCTGCGACATCGAATTCACCATCGAGCGCGGCCAGTTGTGGATGCTCCAGACGCGCGTCGGCAAGCGGACGGCGGGTGCGGCCTTCCGTATCGCGACCCAGCTGGTGGACCAGGGGCTGATCGACGAGGCCGAGGCGCTGCAGCGCGTCACGGGCGCTCAGCTCGCGCAGCTGATGTTCCCTCGCTTCGACGAGGACACGAAGGTCCAGACGGTCGGCCGGGGCATCGCGGCGTCGCCGGGTGCGGCGGTCGGCAAGGCGGTCTTCGACTCGTACACGGCGGTGAAGTGGTCGCGTTCGGGCGAGAAGGTGATCCTGGTCCGCCGCGAGACGAACCCGGACGACCTGGACGGCATGATCGCGGCGGAGGGGATTCTGACGTCGCGGGGCGGCAAGACCTCGCACGCCGCCGTGGTGGCGCGCGGCATGGGCAAGACGTGTGTGTGCGGCGCGGAGGAGCTCGAGGTCGACACCAAGCGCCGTCGGATGACTGTCCCGGGCGGTCATGTGGTGGAGGAGGGCGACCTGATCTCGATCGACGGGTCGTCGGGCAAGGTCTACCTGGGCGAGGTCCCGGTCGTCCCGTCTCCCGTCGTGGAGTACTTCGAGGGCCGGATGCACGCGGGCGCCCAGGACGCCGACGAACTGGTCGAGGCCGTGCACCGGATCATGGCGTTCGCCGACCGCAAGCGTCGCCTGCGGGTGCGCGCCAACGCGGACAACGCCGAGGACGCGATGCGCGCCCGTCGCTTCGGCGCGCAGGGCATCGGCCTGTGCCGCACGGAGCACATGTTCCTCGGTGACCGTCGTGAGCTGGTCGAGCGCCTCATCCTGGCCGACACGGAGGTCGAGCGCGAGGAGTCGCTGAAGCAGCTGCTGCCGCTGCAGAAGCAGGACTTCGTGGAGCTGTTCTCGGCGATGGACGGCCTGCCGGTGACGGTCCGTCTCCTCGACCCGCCGCTGCACGAGTTCCTGCCCGACATCACCGAGCTCTCGGTCCGGGTCGCCCTGGCGGAGTCCCGCCAGGAGCCGCACGAGAACCTCCTCCGCCTCCTCCAGGCGGTGCACCGCCTGCACGAGCAGAACCCGATGCTGGGTCTGCGCGGCGTACGCCTGGGCCTGGTCATCCCCGGCCTGTTCACCATGCAGGTACGGGCGATCGCCGAGGCCGCGGCGGAGCGCAAGAACGCCAAGGGCGACCCGCGGGCCGAGATCATGATCCCGCTGGTCGGCACGGTCCAGGAGCTGGAGATCGTCCGCGAGGAGGCCGACCAGGTCGTCGCGGAGGTCGAGGCGGCGACGGGCACGGACCTGAAGCTGTCGATCGGCACGATGATCGAACTGCCGCGGGCCGCGCTGACGGCGGGCCAGATCGCGGAGGCGGCCGAGTTCTTCTCCTTCGGCACGAACGACCTGACGCAGACGGTGTGGGGCTTCAGCCGGGATGACGTGGAGGCCTCGTTCTTCACGGCGTACCTGGAGAAGGGCATCTTCGGCGTCTCCCCCTTCGAGACGATCGACAAGGACGGCGTCGGCTCCCTGGTGAAGCTCGCCGCCGAGGCCGGTCGCGCCACCCGCCCCGACCTGAAACTCGGCGTCTGCGGCGAGCACGGCGGCGACCCGGAGTCGGTCCACTTCTTCCACGAGGTGGGACTGGACTACGTGTCCTGCTCGCCGTTCCGGATTCCGGTGGCGCGGCTTGAGGCCGGCCGCGCGGCATCCTCGTCGAAGGGCAGCGACCACCGCTGACCCCCACGTCGAGGGGCAGCGATCACCGCTGCTCCTCCGGACTCCGGAGCCGCCGTCGGTCACCCCGACCCTCACCGACGCGATGGCGGCTCCGGTGCGTGAAAGGAAAGAGGGCGGCGCCTGTGCGGAGGCGCCGCCCTCTCGGCGTGACGGCCGAGGTCAGCGCACTGTGTGCAGGAGCGCCGAGCAAGACCGGCCGTCACAGGCTGTCCGGGGCACCTGACTCCGTCTCTCCTCGGCGAGCAGCAGGATCGGGGACTGGCTCGGTGACCTGTGGGGTCTCCGCGTTCCGACGAGGGGCTCGAAGGTGACGAAATGCCCGGTGGCTGCTCACTTGGGGTGCGGCTGTCGTCCTCGCTCCGTAGGCTCGTACGGAGTGTTGCCGGCGGGCCGAGGTACACCTGGCGCACCGCGTCGCTCGCCTCCAGCTCCTTGAGGTGAGTGGAGTCATTCATGACCACGCCGCGGGACCTTTTGATCATCGCCATGGATGTGGCGGCCAGTCGCGCCCCGGAACGAGGCGATCTGTCACTTGCGCTGGCGGGTGCCGAGCTGATCGACCTCCTGGATGCCCAAGCCATCACACTGGCCGGTGATCACATCGTGCCGAGTGACCGGCACGCCGTGGCTGATCGGATGTTGGACGAGGCTGTGTCGTCGCTCGCGCGACAAGCGCCGCACGACTCAGTCGACGACTGGCTGTGGCGCAGGGGCCGCGACCTGTCCGCGGCCTATCTGGCCGCGCTTGAAGCGGCAGGGCAGCTCAGACGGCAACGCCACCGCCGCTGGATGATCTTCCAGCCCACTCACGTGGTGCTGGTGGATTCGCCCGCACGCCGCCACGCGGCTGACCGCTATGCATCGGGTGAGCCCATCATCGCCGCCCTCGCGGAGGCCGTCGGGATTGGCGACAAGCCGACGGCAGAGTCACCGAGCGTGGCCGACGATGCCGTGGCGACAGTGCTCGCCGCCGTCCATGATGCGGTAAGGGGTCTGGAGGCCGAACGGCAGCGGCGAGCCCTCGACGAAGCGGCCTTCGACAACATCTGGCGGGGTGAATAGGAACCCGCTGGGCGCACTCTGCACAGCCAAGTCCTGGCCAGGAGAGTGTTCGCCAGCAGGCCGCCACAACGGGGCCACCGTGGTGGCCGGCCACCAGGGCTCCCGACCGCGAGATCACGGGGAACGTCGCCCGGAAGGAGCGATCCCCCCGTCCGTTCTGAGCGGTCAGGTGCCGAGGGGGAAGGTGAGGGCGACGGTGCCGCGGAGGTCGAGCCAGGCTTTGTCGGGGCTGCGGACGAGGCGGAGGATCACGTGGTCGCAGTCGGGACAGCGGCCGACGTATCCCGGGGCGTGCGCGTAGACGTGCAGCCGCGCCAGAGGCCAGTCGCTGCCGCAGCCGGTGCAGCGGCCGAGAGCGGTGGTCGGGTCGACCGCGAGGATTTCGGAGAGGGGCCCGGCCAGGGCGTTGCCGTCCTCGTACTGGCCGGTGTAAGGGTCCTCGTCGGGGTTGTGGGGCATTTCATCCTCCACTGGGGCCGAAACGTTCGGTGCGGATACGGTCAGGGGCGTGGCCCAGGGCTACCAGCAGGTCGGCGGCCGTTTCGACGAAGCCGGTGGGCCCGCAGACGTAGCAGGTGGGTTCGAAATCCGGCGGCCACCCGGCGCGCGTGAGGTCTGCTGAGGTGAGGCGCCCGGCAGGTCTTGGCCACTGCGGTGGGGTGGAGCGGGTGTAGAGGTACGTCTTGTCGAGGCCGGGCTCGTCCCGTCTCAACTCCGGTGCGTAGAACTGGTCCGTGGGTGTGCGCACGGAGTACACCAGCCGGAAGGGTGCGCGGCTGCCGACCGCGCGGCGGTGGCGGATCATCGCCATCAGCGGCACCAGGCCGGAGCCGCCGGCCACGAGCAGGACCGGTTCCTTCTGCTCGGGGCGCCACACGAACCAGCCGCCGACCGGTCCGCGTAGTTCCACCAGGTCTCCGACCGCGAGTTCGTCCGTGAGGTACGGGGACACCTCACCGTCGGTGACGCGCTGCACGGTCAGCTCGATGCGCTCGCCGTCCGGCGCCGATGCCAGGGAGTAGCTGCGCTGTGTGCTGTAGCCATCCTCGGCGGTGAGCCGCACATCGACATGCTGGCCCGCCAGATGCCCCGGCCAGCCGGGTACGTCGAAGACCAGGGTGTGCGCGGCGGCGGACTCGGGGCGCCGGTCGGCCAGCCGGGCCGTCGTCCAGCGCAGCCGGTCGCCTAGTCGCCCTGGTACCGCTGCTCGCGCCATGGGTCCCCGTAGTCGTGATAGCCGACGCTCTCCCAGAAGCCCGGTTCGTCCTCGAGGAGCAGATGGATCCCGCGCACCCACTTCGCGGACTTCCACAGATACAGGTGCGGGACCAGCAGCCTGGCCGGGCCGCCGTGCTCGGGCGCCAGCTCCTCCCCGTCGTAGCGGTAGGCGAGCCACGCCTTCCCGTCGAGCAGGTCCTCCAGGGGCAGGTTGGTCGTGTAGCCACCGTAGGAGTGGACGAGCGCGAAGTCGGCAGCGGTCTCCACGTCCTCCAGCAGGACATCCAGGGAGACGCCCTGCCACTCGGTGGCGAACTTGGACCACTTCGTGACGCAGTGCAGGTCCACCGTCGGCGTCTGGCTGGGCAACGCCATGACCTGAGCCCAGTTCCAGCTGTGCCGCGCGCCCGTCTCGGTGCGGATGGTGAACTCCCACGCGTCAGGGTCGACCCTCGGCGTGGGCCCGGCGGACAGTACCGGGAAGTCGGTGGTCTCGTATTGCCCGGGAGGCAGTTTATGGTGCGTATCGCCTGGTCGGCCGCGGAATCCGCGCGAAACGATGGCCATGCTGTGCCGCCCTTCTCCGAAGGTGCACCATCCGCCATTGTTCATGACATGGCCCATCAGAGCATCTGGCGGAGGAAGAAGCGATACGGCGGCACACGCAGCGGGGCTTCATCATTCACGACTGACGCCAGGACCTCCACGCCATCACCGTCGACCTCACCCTGTCCTACAGCTCCGGCGCCGTCGAGGGTCACATCAACAGAATCAAGACGTCCGGGACGGGCCTGCTCCAGGGTCAGCGAGAAGACGGACTCTCGCCGGGCACCGAGTCGTACGAGTACCTCCTCGGCGCGAGGTCCGCGTAAAAGACGAGGCTGTAGCCGAAGGGATACGCCTCGACACCCAGCGGAGTCCGTCGGTCATTCCGTCGTCCTGTCAGGCGACCACAGATCAGCGGGTGGTGCGGCGCTTACGGGCCGCCAGCAGTACGCCGCCGCCGGCGAGCAGGACGGCCGCACCGCCGCCCGCGAGGTAGGGGGTCGCGCTGCTGCCGCCCGTCGCGGCCAGGTCGGTGCCCTGGTCGCCCGCGGTGTCGTCCGTGCCGTTGGACTCGTCGGCTCCGGCGCTCTCGTCCTCGTCGCCGGTGTTGTCCTCGGCCGGGACGAAGCCCGCGGGCGGCTGGTCGCAGCCGATGCCGTCCTTGTCGCGGTCGAGGCGTTCGGCGTAGTGCTCGTCGCCCTCGAGGATGTTGGAGTACCCGTTGTCGTACGCCTCGGTGCAGTTCTTGAACGGGTGATCGCCGTCATGGGCCTCGGCGGTCGCCGGCAGGGCGGCCAGCGCCAGGGCTGCGACGGCCACGGCGGCAGGTCTGCGGAACAGGTTCATGGAGAGCCCCCAGATATGTGCGGATATCCGTACGCGTGATCACGAAGTGGCGATCGAGCAGATTTGAGGTGATCAACGTATTGAGGGGCTGCCGATGTGGAGGCGATATGAAGGACCCGTGATGCGAACGTGACGTGACTGGAAGGTAACTCTCCGCTCATGGGGTACGGCTTTGTAAACCTCGGGGCGTGCGAACACCGCCGCGTTCAACCCGAGAATCAGCCGGAGAACCTTCTCGCCAGGTCCCGGTGCCACTGCGCGGCCTCGGCCGCCTGGTCGCCGGTGATGATCGCGCCGGGCATCCGGCTCAGGCGTTCGACCTGGTCGGCGAAGCGCAGATGCTCCCGGTGGGCGTGTTCCCGGCAGGCCAGGCAGGTGACGCGTTCCGGGTGGGGAGAGGTCATCGCGTACGGCACCCGGCGTGCGCAACCGGTGGTGACGACGCTCGGCGCGTCGGGCACGCGGCCAAGCGTCGACGCGATCGTGTTGCGGTGGGCGGCGCCGGCCTGCGCCACCTTCTCCTCGACGTGGATGTGCGGATCGGTCTCGCGCATGTACGTCCGGCACCTCCGCCCGAGTCGTCGGCGCCAGGTTACGTCAGGCGGGCAGCGCCGGGGCCTCGCGGCGGCGGGGCCCGGGTTTTCCGGCCAGCGGCTCGTGCGATTGCGCGGACGGGAGACGGACCACCGCGTCCAGGCCACCGGTCGCCGCGGCGTGCAGGGTCACCTCGCCGCCGCTGGCGTGGGCGAGGCGTTGGACCAGGGAGAGGCCGAGGCCGGTGCCGCCCTTGGGGGCTCCGGGGGCGCGCCAGAAGCGGTCGAAGGCGCGGCTGCGCTGTTCCGGGCTCATGCCGGGGCCCTCGTCCGTGACGTGCAGGTCGACCCAGGAGGCGCGGCTTTCGCGGAGGTGGTGGAGATGGTGCAGGGGGTGCCGACGGGCGGGTGCCGAGAGACGGAGCTCCATCGACACGGTGCTGCCGGGCGGTGAAGCCCGAAGGGCGTTGGAGAGCAGGTTGTCCAGGATCTGCTCCACCGCTCCCGGGAGCGCGAGCACCTGACCCATGCTGCCGGCGAACAGTACGAGCGAGACATCGTGCCGCTCGAACAACGGCGCCCACGTCCGGTGCCGTTCCGCACAGATCTCGCCCACGTCGACCGGACCCGGGCTCGCCGCGCTGTCCTCGAGGCGGGCCATCGCCAGCAGCCCCTCGACCATCCGCGACAGCCGGTCCGTCTCGGTCACGGCGGCGGCGAGGCTGCCCCGGGCGCCCTGGGCCGTGTCGGGCTCCAGGTTCTCCAGCCGCAGCCGCAGGGCCGCGAGCGGGGTCTTCAGCTGGTGCGAGGCCTCGCCGGCGAAGGCGCGTTGTGAGGCCAGGAGGTGTTCGAGGCGGGCGGCGGTCCGGTTGAAGGCCGCCGCCAGGCTGCGTATTTCCGGCGGGCCGGAGGTGACCGCCACCGGAGTCGCCTGGCCGCCGTCGGCCAACTGGTGTGTGGCCTCCTCGAGTTGGCGGATGGGGCGCCCGGCCCACCGGGCGAACGCGAAGGCCAGCGCGGCGACCGCGGTCAGGGCCGAGCATCCGGTGAACCCCAGCAGCAGCCACACCCGGCCGACCCGGTCGGCGACCATCTCCGTGGGCAGCGTGATCCGCACCGCGCCCCGCGCCCGCTCGTCGCCCGCTGCCTGAGGCCCGCCGGGCGCGACGACCGGGGCGGCGACGGACAGATACTGCACGCCGCCCATGGTGGACGTACGGACATCGCTGGTGGCCGTGCCGTCGAGTGCGGCGGCCACTTCGGTACGCGACGGAAGTTCGCGTTTCTCCGGATCGGACAGCGGATGCGAGGTGGCCAGCAGATCGCCGTCCGCGTCGAGGACGACCACCTGTCCGCCGATACGCTCGGCGCAGTGGACGACTCGCTTGTCGAGCTCGCCCTTCCGCCCCGCCGAGAGGGACAGTGCGGCGAACGCGGCCACCGACTCGGCCTCGTCGACGGCGGAGTTGACGATTCGTTCCCGCTCGGCCCGCGAGTAGACGATCCCCAACGGGATCTCCAGGCACAGCAGGACGAAGGTGGCGAGGCTGAGGTAGGTCAGCAGCAGACGGCGGGTCATGACACCGCGGCCTCCTCGGAGGTTTCGGGGTTGTCGGAGGCTTCGTCGTGGCCGCCGCGCCCCGGGCTCGACCGACCCGGGGTGCGTACGGCGAGCCGGAACCCCACCCCGCGCAGCGTCTGGATCCACGCCGGGTCGCCGAGCTTGCGGCGCAGGGTGGCGACATGCACGTCCAGGGTCTTGGTCGGGCCCTGATAGTGCGTGTCCCAGACCCGGTTGAGGATCTGCTGCCGCGAGTACACCGCGCCGGGGTCCTCGGAGAGCAGCGCGAGCAGTTCGAACTCCTTGGGGGTGAGAGGGACCGGCACCTCGCCCACCCAGACCTGCCGCGTCCGCCGGTCCACCACGAGCGGTCCGGGCGCCGGGGCGTCGCCCGCCGGCTCGCCGGGGTCGGGCGGGGACTGCTCGTACCGGGGCGGTTCGTAGGCCCCTGGCCTGGGCGGTTCGTAGGCGCCCGGGTCGTACGCGGGCACGGCAGGTTCGTACGCGTTCGGATCGTACGTCGCCGACTGGGGCGCGTACGGATCAGGAATGTACGTACCGGCTGCGGGACCAACGTACGTACCCGCCGCGGGAGTTGCGTCGCCCGGCGCCCCCGCGCGGTGCAGCCGGCGCGTCACGGCTCGGATGCGGGCGACGAGTTCGCGGATGCTGAACGGTTTCGCCAGATAGTCGTCCGCACCGAGCTCCAGACCCAGCACACGGTCGGCCTCCTCGCCGCGCGCGCTGAGGATGATGATGGGCACGTCGGAGGTCTGGCGGATGCCGCGGCAGACGTCGATGCCGTCCAGGTCGGGCAGGCCCAGGTCCAGCAGGACGACGTCGCCGTGCGGTCCTCTCAGCCCGTCGGCGCCGGTGGCGACATGGCTGACCGTCAGCCCGAAGTGGCGCAGCCCCTCGGTCAGCGGTTCGGCGATCGTCTCGTCGTCCTCGATGAGCAGCACTCGTACGCCCATGCGTCCTGTCTCTCCATGAAACATGAATCCGGACAACACGAATCCCGTGCTGTGGAGTCGCCACGCTACAAGACTCCTCATGTGCGTGTCCCATGAATGCGGGGTTTGTGAAAAGGCGCTCAGTAAGCGCTTGTATCTGTCCGATTCGACTGGTTCCGGCGGCTTCGGTGAGGTGCCTGGCTGAAATATGTGGCAAACCTGGTGTCGCCTTAGTGTCCCCTTAACCTTTCTCTGGCCAGGTCTCCCATACGGTTCATAAGGCCAGTTCAGAACAGGTTTGAGGGAGGAAACGTGAAGGCATTGCTGGATCGCGCCCGGTCGTTCAAGCGCCGGGTCGACTTCGAGAGCGGTGAATACCGGAAGCTGGCCGAAGGTCAATTTCCGGAAGCGCTGTTCATCACCTGCTCGGACTCGCGGGTGATACCCGCTCTGATCACCGGCGCAAGGCCCGGCGAGATATTCGAGCTGCGCAATGCGGGCAATATCGTGCCGCCGCACGATGAGCACGGAGCGGCCTCCGGCGAGGCCGCCACCATCGAGTACGCACTGGAGGTGCTCGGCGTTCAGGACGTCGTGGTGTGTGGCCATTCCCACTGCGGCGCCATGGGTGCGCTGAAGCACGGCGCGGATCTCTCCGCGCTGCCGCGGGTGGACGCCTGGCTCGACCTCGCCCGGCCGGGGCTCACCTCACTGCTGGGGGACGCCGTCGAGCCCGAGGACCCGGCTCTGCGGGAGGTCGTGCAGATGAACGTGCGCAACCAGTTGGCCGCACTGCGCGAGTACCCGACGGCCCGTCAACTCCTGGACTCCGGGCGGCTACGGCTGCACGGCTGGTACTACGAGATCGACACCGGCCAGGTCCAGGAGCTGGACGAGGACGGTCTGTTCCGGGTGCACGCGTCATGAGCGGGCAGCATGCGCGGCGGGCGCGCGGACGCGGTACGGGAGACTCGAGGTCTTCGTCGTCGACGCTCACGATGGAGACCACGAGCCCTCGCAGTCAGAGCCCTCAGAACCCTCCGGGGGCCCGAAGTACCGAGGAGGGGTCTGCCGGTCCTGCTGGTCCTCCGACTTCCCCGAGCTTGCGCAAGGGGCGCGGCGGAGACGATGGCGGTGGCGGTGGCGTGGACTTCGCCACCGAGATCACCGCTTCGCTCGTCGTGTTCCTCGTCGCGTTGCCGCTGTGCATCGGGGTGGCCGTGGCGTCCGGGGTGCCCGCCGAGCTGGGGATCATCTCCGGGGTCATCGGCGGACTGGTGGTCGGGGCGGCCCGGGGCAGCACGCTCCAGGTCAGCGGACCGGCCGCCGGGCTCGCCGCGCTGGTCGCGGAGACGGTGATGGAGTTCGGCGTCGCCATGCTCGGCGTGATCGTTCTCTTCTCCGGCATCCTGCAGATCATTCTGGGGATGGTCAGGCTCGGCCGCATGTTCCAGGCGATCTCCCTTGCCGTCGTCCAGGGCATGCTCGCCGGGATCGGACTGCCGCTGATGTTCAGCCAGGCGTACCCGATGGCCGACGCCAAGGCGCCCGGCATGCCGATCGAGAACATCGCCGGAGTTCCCGGCCTTGTCGTGGACACCCTGGCGAACCCCCAGGCGGGGATCGCGGCGCTGCTCGGCATCGTGACGATCGTGCTCAGCTTCATGTGGAAGAAGATGCCGGGGCCGGTGAAGAAGGTCCCGGCGGCGCTCGTGGCCGTGGGCATCGGTATCGGGGTGGCCTCGCTGCCGGGCGTGGACGTGAAGACGCTCCAGGTGGGCAACCTGCTGGCTTCCGTCCAGGTGCCGGGGGCGGAGCAGTTCGCGGGCCTGGCCAACGCCGGGATCATCACCGCGATCCTCACCTTCACGGTCATCGCCTCGGCGGAGAGCCTGTTCACCGCGGCGGCCGTGGACCGGATGCACAACGGCCCGCGCACCCGCTACAACACCGAACTCATCGCCCAGGGCGCCGGAAACACGGTGGCCGGCGTCCTCGGAGCGCTGCCCATCACGGCGGTCGTGGCCCGCAGCTCGGCCAATGTGCAGGCCGGAGCCAAGACCCGGCTCTCCCGTACGCTGCACGGCCTGTGGCTGCTCGCCTTCGCGCTGCTGCTGCCGCAGGTACTCGCGCTGATCCCGATCTCGGTGCTCGCGGGTGTCCTCGTCCACAGCGGGTGGAAGCTGTTCGCGCCCGAGGAGTTCCCGAAGATGTGGCGGCAGGACCGCGGCGAGTTCGCGGTGATGACCACCACGACGCTGGTCATCGTGGCCACGGCGCTGCTTGAGGGCGTACTGATCGGCCTCGCGGCCGGTGTGATCCTGGCGGCGCTGCGGATGTCGCAGACGGTCGTCCGGCAGCACATCGACAACGACACGGCGAAGGTCGTCATGGCGGGCAACGCCACGTTCCTGCGCCTGCCGCGCCTGATCGACGCCCTCGAGTCCGCGGCTGCCTCCGGCAAGCCCCGCATCCGCCTCGACCTCACGGGAGTGACCCACCTGGACCACGCCTGCCGCAGTCAGATCGACGAGTTCGTCGCGCAGCATCGGGGGGCGGGGTTGCGGGTGGAGTTGCTCATGCCGGGGCCGGCGGTTACGGGGGCGGGGGCGAAGGTGCCGCCGTCGCCGGAGCCGGAAGTGGCGGCTGCCGCCGGGGTCTCGGCGTCGGCATCGGCGCCGGGCCCTGATTCGGAGAGGGAGCGGGTGCTTGCCTCGGTCCCTGCCGCCCCTGACGGGGAGGCGAACCGGGCGTGGGGAGAGGCTTCGACCTCCGTCGGGGCGGCGAGCCCGGCGTGGGAGAGGGAGAGGGTTACGAACCGGGCCTGGGAAGCGGACTCCTCCAGCGGCCCCGCTTGGGAAGCGGACGGGTCCACCGGCTCGGCCCGGGACGCCGCCCCCGGCCGGGGAACGAACCCGGCTCTGGACGGGCCTGCGACCTGGGATCCCGACCAGGCGTGGGGCACCGACCGGGCACGGGACCCCGACCAGGCATGGGACACCGGCCGCCCCTGGACCACGGACCGCGCCCAGGACGCCGACCCGCTCACCGATCCGTCCCACGACCGAGCCACCGCCGACCGGTCAGCGGATCCGGCCCCTGTCCCGGGCCCAACGGCCGAGTGGTTCTACCTGGACACGGAGCCCATGCCCGGCACGCCCCCGCCGCCCGTCATGCCCCTGTTCCGCCGCGGCAGGCCGACGACCGACCGGGTCTGAGTCAGTCGGCCAACCCCTCTGCTGGGCACCACGTGCGTAGGGGGTGGACACTTTCCGGGAACGTGTTCACCCCCTACGCAGAGTGCATGCCCGCCACCAACCAGCCCATGAAGAAAAGCGGAACCGCCGCTAACCTGAAACCGTACGTCTCATGCGGAGTTGAGAGGGTCCTCAGGGCACAGCGAGAGGGAGCCGTCATGGCCGGCTGGAGTGTGCAGGACATCCCTGACCAGGGCGGGCGCATCGCCGTCGTGACCGGTGCCAACAGTGGGCTCGGGCTGGCCACCTCGCGTGAGCTGGCCCGGCGTGGGGCCCATGTGGTGCTCGCCTGCCGGAGTGAGGAGCGGGGGGCCCGCGCTCGCGACCGGATCCTTGGGGAAATCCCTGACGCGCAGGTCGAGTTGAGGGCTCTCGACCTCGGACGCCTGGAATCCGTACGGGAGTTCGCGGATTCCTACGGTCACGAGCGGCTCGACCTGCTCATCAACAACGCGGGTGTGATGGCCCTGCCCCACGGACGCACAGCGGACGGCTTCGAGACCCAGTTCGGGGTCAACCACCTCGGGCACTTCGCGCTCACCGGACTCCTGTTGCCGCTGCTCCTGAAGACGCCGGGCGCGCGGATCGTCACCGTGTCCAGCACCATGCACTCGGTGGCCAACATCGACATCAACGACCTCAACAGCGAGCGCCGCTACAGCCGTTGGCTCGCCTACGCCCGTTCCAAGACGGCCAACCTGCTCTTCACGCACGAACTCGCCCGCCGCCTCGGCGCGACCGGCTCGGACGTCGTGGCGGCCGCCGCCCACCCCGGTTACGCGGCCACGAACCTGCAGACCAAAGGCCCCAGGATGGAGCGCCGCAAGGCCGCCGAACTGTTCATGCAGATCGGCAACCGCTTCTTCGCCCAGTCCGCCGAAGCCGGCGCCCGGCCCATCCTGTACGCGGCCACCGCACCCGGCGTCGAACCCGACTCCTTCACCGGCCCCTCGTTCGCCGACTGGCGTGGCTCACCCGCCAAGTCCCGCCGCGCCAAGTGGACGCTCAACGACACGGCGGGGGAACGCCTCTGGGCGGAATCAGAACGGCTCACGGGAGTGACGTACGACGCCTTGAAGGTGTGAGAGGCGTCAGGACGTACGCACCTCGTACGTCGCCACCGTCACCGCATCGTCGTCCAGGCACCGCCCCGACTCCAGCTCGAAGCGCTGCTTGAGCAGGGGCGAGGCCACGAACGGGCGGCCCTGGTGGGAGCCGACGAGGCCGCGGGAGAGGACGGCGGCGCCGCTGAACGGGTCGCGGTTGTCGATGGCGTACAGGCGGCCCGCGCGGTCCTGGAAGAGGGCGACCTGGCGGCCGTCGGGGAGCAGGGCCGCCACCCCGCGGCCGGGCATCAGCGCGCTGATGTCGCAGACCGTGAACCAGTCGTCCGCCGCGTCGTCGACGCGAAGCTGGACCTTCAGGGTCGTCGTCTCGGGTGCGAGGGTCATCGCTGGGCGCTTCCTTCCAGGGGACGGGTGCCGATGGTCAGCAGCGGCAGGTCGGGCTTGATCTGGTCGCGCTCGGGGACGAAGCCGACGACGGGGTCGGGGGTGTCCGGCGCGTTCACGAAGGAGACGAAGCGGGACAGCTTCTCCGGGTCGTTGATGGTCTCGGCCCACTCGTCGCGGTAGTTCGCGACATGCGCGGCCATCAGGGACTCCAGTTCCTCGCAGATGCCCAGGGAGTCGTCCACGACCACGTCGCGTACGTGGTCCAGGCCGCCGGGGATCCGCTCCAGCCAGGTCGAGGTGCGCTCCAGGCGGTCGGCCGTGCGGATGTAGAACATCAGGAAACGGTCGATCAGGCGGATCAGTTCGGCGTCGGAGAGGTCCTGTGCGAGCAGGTCCGCGTGGCGCGGGGTGGCGCCGCCGTTGCCGGCCACGTACAGGTTCCAGCCGTTGGCCGTGGCGATCACGCCGAAGTCCTTCGACTGGGCCTCGGCGCACTCGCGCTGGCAGCCGGAGACCGCCGACTTCAGCTTGTGCGGGGAACGAAGCCCCCGGTAGCGCAGCTCCAGGTCGATCGCCATGCGTACGGAGTCCTGGACGCCGTAGCGGCACCAGGTCTGGCCGACGCACGACTTCACCGTACGCAGCGCCTTTCCGTACGCGTGACCGGACTCGAAGCCCGCGTCCACCAACCGAGCCCAGATCAGCGGGAGTTGTTCGACGCGTGCGCCGAACATGTCGATGCGCTGGCCACCCGTGATCTTCGTGTAGAGGCCGAAGTCGCGCGCCACTTCCCCGATCACGATGAGCTTCTCGGGGGTGATCTCCCCACCCGGGATGCGCGGCACGATCGAGTACGAGCCGTTCTTCTGCAGGTTGGCGAGGAAGTGGTCGTTGCTGTCCTGCAGGGCCGCCTGCTCGCCCTCCAGTACGTAGCCGCTCGCGCCGATCGTCGGGGCGAGGGAGGCGATGATCGAGCCGACCGTCGGCTTGCAGATCTCGCAGCCGTCGCCGCCGCGGGCGGTCTCACGGCCGTAACGGTCCAGCAGGTCCTGGTACTTGTTGATGCGCAGGGCGAGGACGATCTCGTACAGCTCCTCGCGGGTCTGCGAGAAGCAGCCGCACAGGCCCTTGTCGACCTCGACGCCGCTGGCCTCCAGCTCGGCGTTGACCAGCTGGCCGAGGACCTTGACGCAACTGCCGCAGCCCGTACCGGCCTTGGTGCACTTCTTGACCTCGGGCACCGTCGTGCACTGGTGGTCGGTGACCGCGCCGCGGATCGTGCCCTTGGTGACGTTGTGGCAGGAGCAGATGACCGCCTCGTCGGGCAGCGCGGACGGGCCGAGCTGGGCGCCGCCGGCCGAGCCCGCCGGAAGCACCAGCTGCTCGGGGGAGACGGGCGGTACGGAACCGGTGAGCGCGCGCAGCGTGCCGTACGCATCCGCGTCGCCGACCAGGATGCCGCCGAGCAGCTCGCCGTCGCGGCCGATGACCAGCTTCTTGTACGTGCCGGAGCGGGAGTCCGCGTAGACGACGTCCAGGCAGTCCTCGGTCGCGCCGTGCGCGTCACCGAAGGAGGCCACGTCGACGCCGAGCAGCTTGAGCTTGGTCGACATGTCGGCACCGGTGAAGGAGGCCTCATCCGCCGCGATCGTCGCCGCCACGGTCTCGGCCTGCTCGTAGCCGGGCGCCACCAGGCCGTACACCTTGCCGTCGGAGGCCAGCGCGCACTCGCCGATCGCGAAGACGTGCGGGTCGGAGACCGTACGGCACTGCTCGTCGACCGAGATGCCGCCGCGCTCGCCGACCGTGAGGCCGCAGTCGCGGGCGAGCTGGTCGCGGGGGCGGACACCGGCGCTGAACACCACCATGTCGGTGGCCAGTTCGGAGCCGTCGGACAGCTTCATGCCCGTGACGGCGCCCGAGTCGTCGGTCACGATCTCCTGCGTGCCCACGCCCGTGTGGACGGACAGGCCCATGTCCGCGATGGTGCGCAGCAGGGCGGCGCCGCCACCCTCGTCGACCTGCACCGGCATCAGGCGGGGCGCGAACTCCACGATGTGGGCGGTGAGCCCGAGACCCTTCAGCGCGCCCGCGGCCTCCAGGCCGAGCAGACCGCCGCCGACCACCGCGCCGGTCGTCGCCTTCTTCGCGTACTCCTCGATCGCGAGAAGGTCCTCGATCGTGCGGTAGACGAAGCAGCCCTCGGCGTCCTTGTTCGGGACCGGCGGCACGAACGGGTACGAGCCGGTGGCCATGACGAGGACGTCGTAGTCGACGACAAGACCGGAGCGGGCGGTCACCCTGCGGGCTTCACGGTCGATGGTCTCGGCCGGGTCGCCGACGTACAGCTCGATGCCCTCCTTCTCGATGAACGCCATGTCGGTCATCGAGAGGTCCTCGGGCGTCTTGCCCGAGAAGTACGAGGTCAGCTGGACGCGGTCGTAGGCGGGCCGCGGCTCCTCGCACAGCACGACCACGCGGTGCGTGGCGGTCAGGCCGCGCTCGGCGAGCGCTTCGAGGAAGCGCTGGCCGACCATGCCGTGGCCGACGAGCACGATCGTGGGGGTCGTGGACATCAGGAGCCTCCATCGTTGGTGAGCAGGTGGAGCAGAGGGCCGGTCTCGGGGAGCGGCTCTGCTCCCTCCCAGGCGCGGGCGAGCGCGCCTACGGTGCCGAGTTCGCCGACGAGTACGCCGCCGACCACGCGGTCGTTGCGGACGACGACCTTGCGGTAGGTGCCGCGAGTCGCGTCGGCGAGCTGGATGACGTCGTCACCGGGCTGCGGGGTGGGCTCGCCGAAGGCGGCGAGGTCGAGCGGGGTGCCGGAGGCGAGGGTCAGCCGGGTGAGGGCGCGGGTGCCGGTGTAGCGCGCGGCGCCCTCGCCCGTCGCCAGCAGCTCGGCCAGCGCTTCGGCCTGTTCGAGGGCGGGCGTCGCGAGACCGTAGACGGTGCCCGCGTGCTGCGCGCAGTCGCCGATCGCCCGGATGTGCGGGTCGGACGTACGCAGCTCGTCGTCGACGATGACGCCCTTGTGCACGGCGAGACCCGCGTCCTGGGCGAGGCCCACGCGCGGGTGCACGCCACAGGTCAGCACCACCAGGTCGGCGTCGAGCGCGTACCCGTCGGCCAGCTCGACCGAGCGGACGGCTCCGCCGACGCAGCGCACGTCCCGTACCCGGCACTCGGTGTGCACCTCGACGCCCAGGTCCTTCAGGTGCCGGAGCACCAACTTCGAGGCGGAAGGGTCGAGTTGGCGTTCCATCAGCCGCTCGGCCTGCTGGGCGAGCACGACCTGCGCGCCGCGTGCGGCGAGCGCGCGGGCGGCTGAGACGCCGAGGAGACCGCCGCCGATGACGACGGCGCGGGCGTTCGGGCGTACCGCCTTGGACAGGCCCAGGCAGTCGTCCATCGTGCGGAAGGCGTGGATGCCCTCCGGCAGCATGTGATCCGCGGTGAAGAGCCCGCGCAGCGGCGGCAGCTTCGCGTTCGACCCGGTCGCCAGGACCAGCGTGTCGTATGCGATCACCGAGCCGTCCGAGCAGTGCACCTGCCGCTGGTCGCGGTCGATGCCGGTGACCCGGGCGCGCACCAGCTCCGCGGGCGCGGGCAGGGCGATCACGTCGGGGGCGTACCGCCCGGCCAGCACTTCGGCGAGCAGGACCCGGTTGTACGGGGTGTGCTCCTCCTCACCGATGAGCACGGCGGACAGCCCGAGCTCGCCGAGCCGCCGGGCGAGCCGTACGCCCGCGAGGCCGGCGCCGATCACCACCACACGCGTATTCGAGGTCATGGTGACGAGCGTGCGGTGCCGGTGTTACCCGGCCGCATCACAACTGTTTCCCGCGAGGAACGCTGCGCTCAGCGGGGCGGGGTTCGGGGTGTGAGGGTTTCTTGGGCGGGTGCGGGTTGGTGGGTGGCTGGTCGCGCCGTTCCTCGCGCCCCTGGGTGGGTGGGGGGTGCGGGGCCGTGGGCCGGTGCGTCAGCCCGTCGCAGGGCGGGCATACGGCCCTGGCCTGGTACACGGTGCGGGTTCTCCGAGACAGAACCTAAGCGACGGGCATACGACGCACCGGCCCACGCCCCCTCCCGCCGGAGGGAAACTGCGGGCAGTTGGGGGTGCGGGCTTCCCCGGGGCGCGTCCTTGCTCGGGTGCGGGCAGCCGCAGGCTTTTCAGGGGCGCGGGGAACTGCGCGACCAGCCACGACGGGCCCGCAGCCGCGACACGCAGTGTCACTCCCCACCCCCTGGCGGGGGTCTGGGGGCGCAGCCCCCTCACGCGGCGGAGCCGCAAATTGATACAGCCGGGAAGGGGCGGGGCTGGGGAAAGAATCCCACCTACCCGCCGGAGGCCAGGTGGGCGAACACCACCACGTTGCCCCGGTAGCCCGTGGCCTCCGAGTAGCCACCCCCGCACGTGATCACGCGTAGCTCCGCCTCGTGAGAGGCCCCGTACACCTTCTCGTCCGGGAAGTCGTGGGCGTCGTACACCTCGACCGCGTCGACGGAGAAGACGGCGACCGTGCCGTCCCGCCGCGAGATCTCGATCGTGTCGGCCATCTCCAGCGCGCCGAGGCGGAAGAAGACGGCGGGCCCGTCCGCGTTGTCGACATGGCCGACGACAATCGCGGTGCCCCGCTCGCCCGGGGTGGCGCCACCCGCGTACCAGCCCGCGAGATTCCGCCGCGATGCCGGCGGCACGTCGAGGCCGCCTTGCGGAGTGAGGCCGAGGCCCGTGAGGGGGGCGTCCACCCGGATGGACGGGATGCGGACGCGGTCGGGAAGGGAGGGCGGGAGCGGGGCGGCCGCGGGCCGGTCGACATGGGCGTCCGTGCGGCTCTGCGCAGCAGACGGCTGCGGCGGGGCGTGCGCCTCGGCGCCACTGCGCACCAGCCACGCACCCGATCCGAAGGCCACCACTGTCACGGCGGCTATGGCGGCATTGCTGAACCTGCGCACGTACGCCCCCTCTGAAACAAGAGATGCGTCCCGCTTCCCCCTCCGGGCCGCGAGGGGCGTCGGACCCGGAGGGGGAGGGGACGGCGGTACCGGTGGACAGCGGAGGTGTCCGTCAGATCCCGTCGCCTCTCGCCCGGCGATGCAGGAGCCAGGTACCGCCCGCGGCGGCGACGGCGAGTGCCGCCACTCCCGCCGCGGTCTGTACGGGGTCGGGGCCGAGTGCGCCACCGACCCCCGTCTTCACGCTTCCTCTCGGATGCGTCTGTTCGTCGGCCGCCTTCTCGGCCCCCGCCCTGGGGGCCAGCGCGACCCTCAGGTCCCCCGTCAGCCGCGTGCCGCTGGAACAACGCGCGACGATCTCGTACGTTCCGGGCTGTGCGGACGGCGGCACCCGGAACCGCCCGACCGCGTTCCGCTCGTGCGTGCTGGGCGTCAGCGTGAAGGCGCCCGCGCCCACCGCGCTCGCGTCCCCCTTCATCGCGCCGTCCGCACCGCACTTGGCCGTGTTCACCGTGACCTCGGCACCGGGCGCGACGGTCGACGGGTACACCTCCAGCGCGCCGGTGTCCTCGCCGAACACGTGGGCGTACGCGGGCGCGACGGGGAGGCCCGCGGCGGCGAGAGCCAACGCGGTACCGGTCAGCAGACGGCCTGTTCGCATCGTGCTCGCTCCTCCGCCTCGGTTGCACCCCTGCTCTGTCGAGGTAAGTGGCAGTCGGCCCGACACGCCTCCTGATGAGGCGTCAGAACGGGTGTCGGGCGGGTGCACCGGCCGACGTTCCCAGGGTGTTTCGGCAGGTCACAGGCGTACGTGTAAAAAAGTATCGGCGGAGTGTGGGGGAGGGTGTGAACGGGTGACCGGCCTCTCGGACGAAGGCTCGGGGACGGCTCCACCGGCGGTTCGGTCGAGTGGCCCGATCGGGTGGTCCGGTCGGGACTTGACCTCAACTTTGGTTGAGATACGAGCCTGTCCCCATGAACTCCACGAACCCCAGGAACTCCGCTACAGACGAACCCGTCCGTCTCGGCTTGATCATCGGCAGCAACCGTGAGGGCCGCTTCGGACCCGTGATCGCCGACTGGCTGCTGAGCCGGATCCGCGAGCGCGACGACATCGAGGCCGACGTCGTCGACACCGCCGACGTACGACTGCCGACGGCCCTGTCCTACTCGCCGTCCGCCGAGGTGACCGCCGAGCTCGCCAAGGTCGGGCCGACGCTCGCCGGCGCCGACGCGTTCGTGGTCCTCACTCCCGAGTACAACCACTCGTTCCCGGCCCCCCTGAAGAACCTCATCGACTGGCACTACACCGAGTGGCGCGCCAAGCCCGTCGCCTTCGTCTCGTACGGCGGACTCTCCGGCGGCCTCCGCGCCGTCGAACACCTCCGCCAGGTCTTCGCCGAACTCCACGCCGTCACCGTCCGCGACACGGTCTCCTTCCACAACGCGGGCGCCCACTTCGACGACGAGGGCCGCCACAGGGATCCGGCGGCTCCGGACGCCGCCGCGAAGGGGATGCTGGACCAACTGGTGTGGTGGGGACGGACGTTGAGGGAAGCGAAGGCGGTGCGACCGTACGCGGGGTGACGCTGCCCGCCGTAACCGCATGACGGCGGACATGCTGTCCGGCGGCGGGTGGCGAGTATTCGCCCCTCGCTCTGAGGAGAGAGGCAAGTGCGCCTTGACAGTTCGGGATTGTCAAGGCGCACTTGCCTCATGACTCTTCCAGACCTGGACGAACTCATCGCGGAAGTGGACCGCACCTGCGACACCGCACACCGGCCCGGCAGCGGCACGGAGCAGCCCGACTGGCTCGCCCTGCTGACCGTGGCCGCGCAGCTCTCGGGCCAACTGCAGGCCCTGGCAGACGACTTGGTCGAGGACTACGTCGAACACTGCCGGATGCACGGCTGCTCGTGGACCGACATCGGCGCCGCCCTGGGCGTGACCCGGCAGGCGGTGCAGCAGCGCTTCCACGCCCCCCACAAGCGATACGCCCCCGACACGATGACCGACGACCTCCGCGAGGCGATGACCCACGTCAAGCGGGCCGCGGTGCAGCACCGCAACAACTACATAGGCACCGAGCACCTGTTGTGGGGCCTCACCGCGACGCCCAACAACGCCACCCGGCTCCTTGAGGCGTCCGGTGTCGCCCCCGATGCCGTACACCGTTCGGTCGAGGCCCACCTGAGCATGGGCGCCTCACAGGCCGCCGAACGGATCGCCTGGACTCCCTACTCCCGCAAGGCCATCGCCCTGGCGGAAGAACAAGCGGGCACCGCCCTCATCGACTGCGACCACCTGCTGACGGGCCTCGGCCGGGTCGGCCGCGGGGTGGCGGCGACGGTACTGACGGAGGCGGGCTTCAAGGTGGGGGCACTGGAGGAGGCGTAGGCGCAGCCATCCCTCTGCGTCGACTCCTCAAATGTGGGGATGGCTCCACAACTGGCTTGGCATGCTGGAGAGTTGGGCGCCGTTTTCCTAGCCTGGTGAGGACACCCGTACTGACCGCGGTCCCCGTCTTCGGAAGGTGACATTCGTGAAGTTCAGTTACGCAATGCTCCCCGACTACCCCCTCACAGAGTCACTGGACTCCATCAAACTCGCCGACGAACTCGGCTTCCACGCCTGCTACGCCGCCGACGAGACCTGGCACAAGGACCTATGGCTGCTCTTCGCCGCGGCCGCCGGCCGGACCAGCCGAATCCGCCTGGGCCCGAGCGTCTCCCCGGTCACACTCCGCGAACCGACCCTGATCGCCCAGGCCGTGGCCACCCTCGACGAACTCTCCGACGGCCGCGCGGAGGCCGTACTGTCCAGCGGCAACTTCGGGCTCCTGGCCCAGTACGGCATCGACTGGGCCCGCACCCGCCCGCTGTCCCGGGTCAAGGAAGCGCTGCATGTGGTGCGCACGCTGCTGGACGAGGGGACGATCTCGTACGACGGCGAATTCTTCTCGTACGAGGGCCTGTTCACCTTCGCGCGACCGGTCCAGAGCCGGGTGCCGCTGAAGCTCGGCGCGATGCGCGGGCCCAAGTCCTTCGAAGCGGCGGGCGAGTTGTCCGACGGCTGCCATCACGCGCTGAGCTACACCCGCGAGGCGTACGAGTACGCGGTGCGGCACATCCGGACCGGAGCGGAGCGCGCCGGCAAGGACTGGCAGTCCCTGGACATCGGCGCCTGGGTCGTCTTCGCCACCGGCCCCGACTCCGCCGCCGCCAAGGACGCGGCCCGCAGCATGGTCGGCATCTACGCCTCCTCGATGCCCGAGGAACAACTACGCCGCAACGGCGTCGACCCGACCGAACTCAAACCGATCATCGACGCCATCGCCTCCGGCGACCTGCCCCGCGGCATCGAACTGACCACCCCGGAGCTGGCCGAACGCCTCTCGATAGCGGGCACGCCCGAGGAATGCCGCGACAAAATCCAACGAGAAATCGCCCCCACCGGCGTCAACCACATGATCTGCGCCATCACCGACCGCACCCTGGTCAAGGCCTTCACAGGGCGCGACCTCCCGGAGGTGGCCGACGTGAACTCCCAGCTCCGCCTGATCCACGACGGGATCATGCCGGCGTTCGCGTGATCGGTCGGGGGTCTCCGACTGGCCGGGATCGGTACCGCGCAGAACGGCAAGCGTCGTGGCGAGGACCGGCCCGACGACTATTGCTGGGACAGCGCCTGGCTCACCTCGGCGCGGACCGGCCTGCGGCCACGCACCGCCCAGGCCCGGGCGGTGAACGCGATGGAACCGTCCGGCATCCTGGAGACAGCTGCGCTGAACACGTCACGCACCCGGTTCCGGTCCGCGGGGGCGAGGGTGGCCACGTAGCCCGGTGCAGGAAACCCATGCCCCCGGCGTGGTCCCACACATACGCCGCGACCAGGACGCCCGGTCGGACGCCCCTGACCATCTCGGCCACGGCGGGCTCGGAAAGGAAGTTCAGTGAGCCTTTTCCAACCTCCTGCCTCGGCTGAGCCGTTGGCCTGACAGGCGGATGAAGCCCCTGGTAGATGGGTTTCGACCAAGAGAACCGTCTGCACCAGAGGCTTCGCATGCTTGTCTACCCGTCCGGCGTCGACGTGTCCGGCTCTGCCCTCCGTTTCCTGGCGAGCCGTCTGAGGGAACGTCGGCGCGTTCTCGGCACCCGATGGCGGCGCCTGAGCGCGGGCCGACAGGCCTTGCTCACCCTCGTCTACCTCCGCAACGGCCAGCCCTATGCCCAACTCGCGGCCGGCTTCGGGATCGGCACCACTACCGTCTACCGGTACGTCACCGAGGCCGTCGAGCTCCTGGCCGCCCTCGCCCCCACGCTCGCCGAAGCCGTACGGGCCGCGTCGATGAAGGCGTATCTGATCCTGGACGGGACGCTGCTGCCGATCGACCGGATCGCCGCCGACCGTCCGTTCTACTCGGGCAAGCACAAGAAGCACGGCATGAACGTGCAGGTCATAGCCGACCCGAAGGGCCGTCTCCTGTGGGCTTCACCGGCCCTGGCCGGTGCCGTCCACGATGTCCGGGCCGCGCGCGAGCACGGCATCATTGACGCTCTCGCAGAGGCCGGCATCACCTGCTGGGCAGACAAGGGCTACCTGGGTGCGGGCGGCACAATCCGCCTTCCTTACCGCGGCCGATGGGACGGTCTCTCCACCGGTCAGCAGGCCGTCAATCGGTCGCATGCGAAGGTCCGGGCACTGGTCGAGCAAGCCATCGCCAGGCTCAAGTCCTGGCGGCTCCTGCGCAAGCTCCGCTGCTCGACGACCCGGATCACGAGCCTCGTCCAGGCCGTCCTCACCCTTCATCTGGCCAACTCAGCTTGAGGATGGAAGGGCTCAGTTGGTGGGCGAGGTGACGCAGGTGAGCGTTGGACAGATCGATCGCCGCCGAGAAGACGAGCACGGAAGTTCCCGGTACGTATGTGTGATCTCGGTGGGAAGCCGGTCCACCAGGACGCTTCGCCGCCGCGGTAACCGGGCCAACCCGCCGACAGCGCCGGCGGGTTGCGGGGCAGCGGCCGAGGCGCGCGAGCCCGTTGATAGCGTCCACACCCTTAGGTCCTGGCAAAGGGGGGTGCGATGGGCAACGTCGCGGGCGTGGGATTCGTCCTCATGGGCATCGGCGCGCTGATCTGCTTCGTTGATGCCGCTGGTCTCCAGAAGTTCCTGAAACTGCGGAATCTGAAACGGCGTGGAGTGCAGGGCGAGGCCGTCTCCACACTGCAGGAATGGATCAGCAGCGGACATCGCGTCTACTACGACATCCTTCTGCCCGGGAGGTCGCCCCAGAGCCGGCCGCCCCGGTTCATCGAGCTCGGTGTAGAGCCGCGCGGGCCGGTGGGCACCGTCGTGCCAGTGGTGTACGACCGTAGGAAGCCGAGCCGGGCCAGGACGGGAACGCTCGCGGACATCGCCGGCATCGATCAGTCCGAGGAACGGCTCTACGTGAAGCTGTTCTGGGTTCCTGGACTGACGTGCATTGCCGTGGGCGCGCTGCTCGCGATCATCTTCTACTGAGGTAGTTCACTGCACCGCAGCGCGAGGTTGGAAAAGGCTGAGTGCATGCCGGGGCGTTCAGGAGTCCGCGGTCATGTGCCCATAGGGCGGGTCCGTACCTGCATGCGCTCGCCATGGGCCTACTTCTGCAGGGGACGGGCTACGATCCCGCCATGCCGATCAAGGGTGGGGATCTGGCGCGTGCCTTCTGGGCTGTCGACCGCGTCCTCGGAGGACAGCAGCCTCCGACCAGGTCTCAGATGTTCGCAGCGAGGCGGCCGCTCGTCGTCTGGCTTGTGGCAGGGATCTTGTGGTGGGGCCTCTTCATCCTCCTCCTCGAGGGAGACGTTCTGCCCGCGCTGGGCATCGGCGTGCTGTTCGGCGGATTGTTGGCGATGTTCGCCCGGATCGAAAGGGGCCGCCAGCGCCGGCTCGTGCGCCTGGGAGTCTGGGACGGTGTCCACGCGTACCCGGTGGGCTGGACCCGCGCCATGGCCAAGCGGCGGATCCACGGCGAGAACCTACGGCCCCTGTGCGAGGTGTTGGCGTACTTCGCCGAGCACGACTTCGGGGACTCCGAATGGGAGGTCGTCGAGGCGGCCCTGCCGGAAACGGACATCGAGCGTGATGAGTGGTACAGCCACCGGCTGACCGGCCGACGCACGTTCACCCTGCGGATCGCAGCAGTGCCGGATTCGAGAGACGCCTTCGTCGAGATCTACGGGGTGTTGGGTGGCCGCGGAAAGTTCCTGATCGCGGGGGTGCTGCACGTGTTCGGCAAGTATCGCGTCAGCTGATCTTCCCGCGAGCCGGAATGGCGATGAGTTCGGTCAGACAGGCCATCTGCTGCAGCCCGCGGAATGGGGGCAACGCGTTCGGGAAGCCCGAACCTTCGTGCAGAGCGTGTTTCCCGTGCGCTGACCCACCAAGTCAGTGTGCCGCTCCAGTCGTCAACCTCTTTGTAAGCAGGGCTGTTTGGAAGGCCGTCCAGGTGGCAGGGCGGACGTGGAGGGACGGGCCGGTGGGGTTCTTCGAGTCGCGTATGGCGATGGTGGCGGGGATGTTGGTGGCTACTTCGACGCACTCGGCTTCGGGGTCGCTATAGGTGGACTTGCAGTAGTGGAATTCAGGCACGGTCACAGTTCCTTACGGAGCTTGTGGAGGAACAGCACGGACTCCCGTTGATCGAGGGAGCGTTCGGCGATCATCTCGAACAGCTCATCGTAGGCAGCAGCGCCCTCTCCGCCTTCCACCCACCGCTGAGTGAAGGGGGCCTCCACGTAGACGATGTCCATGGCTCCGGGCTCGGCGAACGAGATGATGTTGAACGAGCCGTTCAAGCCGAAGTGCGTGCCTGCACTGAACGGGAAGATCTGGAGACCGACGTTCGGCAAGTCGGCCATCTGCGCCAGGTGGTCGAGTTGCCTGCGCGCCTCTTCCGTTCCGCCGGGGAAGTTCCGGAGCACTGCCTCGTAGATCACAGTCCGCAGCGAGAGGAGTGGGTCCTCCGAGAGGCGCTGTTGCCGTGCGAGCCGTGCAGCGACGAACTCCTCGTCGGACTGCCTGTTCGTGGCCGCTGACGTGATGGGGTTGCTGCGCAGAGCCCGTACGTATTCGGCGGTTTGAAGCAGTCCAGGAACGAACGCGGGTTGCCACACCTTGATCGTCGTTGCGGCGCTCTCCAGAGTGACGTATTCCTGCATGACGCCGCGGATTGTGTAGTCGTCCCACCAGCCCTTGGCTTTACGACGCTCACGATCGACCTTCGCGAGCTCCAGGAGCCCTCCGACGGTACCGGGGTCGTGAACTCCGTACAGCTCGCACAGGGCACGGACATCCGGGTCGCGCATGGGTACCCAGCCGCGCTCCATTTTCGCGATCTTCGTGGTGGACGCCGTGAGGGCCCTGGCCGCGTGGGTCTGTGTCATACCAGCGGCGATGCGCAACTTGATGAGTTCACCGCCCAGTCGACGCCCCAGGACGGTGGAGGTGCTGTTGCCCTGCATCGACTGGCTCGCGGTCACGTTGGTGCTCCTCCTGGCGTTGTTGCGCCGTCAGTCTGGCGCGGTGCGTGTCAGCCAAGCAAACCTCAATCGGAGGAAATCCTCCAAGAGGAACTTGCGAGCAATGACGTACTACTCCTACCGTCGGTGACGAACTGATCGCAGAGTGGCGCCAGTTGGTGCATGGCGCAGCTCAATCCTGCCCGGAGGTGAGCGACATGGTCGCCCCCAAAGAGCCCGACGAGGCCCCACTCCAGTACGACCGCCTCGACTACACACCCCTCCCCAAGAGCGTCACCCTCGCCCGCCGCCGCGCCCACCGGCTGCTCATCGACTGGGGCCATCCCGAACTCGCTGCCGACACCGCCCTGTTGGTGTCCGAGTTGGGCGGGAACGCCGTACTGCACGGATGCCTGCGCGACCGGCTCTTCAGGGTGGAACTCGCCCTCACCGAGCGAGCCGTACGCGTCTCCGTCTCCGACCCGAAGGGCGAGGTGCAGCCGAGCCTTCGAGAGGCGACCGCGGACGACATGTTCGGGCGCGGGCTGCTGATCGTCAGGGAAGTCGCCGACCGGTGGGGCGTGTCCGAGCTGAAGGTCGGCAAGTCCGTATGGTGCGAGCTGGACGTGGTACGCCAGGCGGCCTCCACCCACTACCGTGAGCCCAGCGAATCCGGGCTCCATAGGAGGACGACGATGGCCGAACCGCTGAAGACCTTCGTCAATGGTGTCGAGGTCGAGGTGCCCAACAGCATCCCCGACATCCGCGCCGCTCTCCCGGAAGGGCGGCGCGAGGAGTTCGACCGCGCTGTGAACGAGGCCGGCGTGCATGACATCCACGCCGTCATGCGGCACTGGATGCTGGAGGCCGTGCCCGACCCGGAGGCCGACGCGCTGCTGGCGCGGCTCGCCGCGGATGAGGCCGAGAGGCGGGGCGTCGCTTGAGCTACCGCATCAGCTACGCGCCGCCCGCCGACGACACCCTGGCCAAGATGCGGAATGCCGAAGCGTTCAGGGACGCCATGGGGCGGACCATCGGCCGAGATCCGTACGGCCACGGATCGACCGCCGTCAGGGGCGAGCGAGACCGGCGGGAGGTGACCGTCCTCGGTGCCATCGTTCTCTACTACGTCTCGGGATCCGTGCTGACCGTGACCGTGGTCAGGCTCGTTCCTGGGCTGTGAGCGAGGGTCTCGGCTCCGAGGAGATCGGCGTCCGGCAGCGGCGTGCGGCGGCGGTGGAGCGGATGCGGCGGATGGTTGCTGAGGGGAGATCGACTTCTCGGTCATCGAGGTCAGCAAGGTCATGGAGGACGCCGGGACGGACGCCCGTGTTTCCCGACGTACGGCCGTCGCCCCGGACGTAAGCCGAGGCCACCGTACGTGTGAGGAGTGAGAATCGTTCTGCGAAGGTCTGGAAAGGAGAACGATCATGACCATGGCCGACTGGCTCACCGTCCTGACGACCACGGACGCCCCGGAGAAGGCGAACGCCCTCGCGAGGGGCGCGGTCGCGGCGCGTGTCGCCGCGTGCGCGCAGATCTCCGGGCCGGTGACGTCCGTATACCGGTGGAAGGGGGAGATCGAGACCGCGTCCGAGTGGCAGGTGCTGTTCAAGACGACGGACACGCGGTACGCGGAGCTGGAGGCGTATCTGCGCGAGGCGCACGACTACGACACGCCGGAGATCATCGCCACGCCGGTGGTGCGGGGGAGTGCGGCGTATCTGGAGTGGCTGGAGCAGGAGACGGCGGGGTGAGCCGTCTGCCCTTCTTCGTGTACGGGACGCTGCTGCCTGGCGAGCCCAACCACGATCTCTTCCTGCTCGGCCGCACCGTTTCCGAGGTGCCGGGGCGGTTGGTGGGGGCGGTGCTGTACGAGGGGCCCGGCTATCCGTACGCCGTGGAGGAAGCCGGGGGTGTGGTGTGCGGCGAGCTGATCACTTCCGTCCCCGAGCAGTACGGGCAACTCCTCCTCGCTCTCGACCGGTTGGAGGACTACGCGCCGGGTGACCCTCGCAACTTGTACGAGCGCGTGGCCCGCGACGTGACGCTTGGGGACGGCACGAGTGTCCAGGCCTGGGTGTACGTGGCTGCGCCTGCGGTGGCGGCTCGACTGCGGGCGCGCGGCAAGCTCATTGAGGGCGGGGACTGGCGGGGGCGGGGCTGTTGAGGTGCGGTGCGGTCAGCAGACTTTGCCCGGTCTGGCCGCCGTGGCTCGCAGCAGACCCCGGAGGAGTACGAAGCCGATCTTCTCCGGCGTGCGGAAGCGCAGGCAACCCTTGCCCATGTCATGGCCCGCCAGCCGCTCCGCAAAGGCTTCCCGGACGTCACTGCGCAGCAGATAGACGGAGATGTACTGCTTCTGACTCGCGAAGCTGATCTCCCCGATGCCGTCTCGCTCGTAGGCGGGCATCCCGTACGCCATCACCTCGGTGAATCCCCGCAGCTCTGCACGGCACAGCTCACGCAGCCGGGCGAGGGCCTCTTTGCGTTCGTCGGGCACCTCGGCGAGGTAGCCGCCCTCACCCTCCACCTGGCCTGCTCAAACTGAGTGCCTGTGAGAGATCACCGGGATCGGATAGGACCATGAAGAGCGGAGTACGCCTGAGTTGCGAGTCGGCGACGGACCGTTCGGAAGGGTGGATTCCGGGCGATCGTTGAGCCATGCCCGAACTTGCCGACAAGCAGCCCTCCGGCGTAGAGGGTGCCCTCACCGCAGGTTGTCTCCTGCTTCTCGTACTGGTGGCTGACGTGGCGGCCGGGCTGTTGGTCGTCATCGTGCTCGCCGTCCGGGGACTGGGCCGGATGGACGCCAGCTCCGGACAGACAGCGACCAGCGTGCCGCCCCTGGACTGGGCGCCAGTGCTGGGCTTCGGCGCTCTGGCCCTGGCGGTCGGTGTAACGGCCGTCGTGCTGCTGCGGATCGGACACCGAGTTATCGGGGCGGTGCAGCTGACGCTCTGCGTTTTCCTGGTAGTCCACACGCTGGGGTCCTGGCCCTGATCCAGATGTAGTCACAGCCATCGGAGGCGCATTGGAATACAGGGATCTGGCACAGGCACTGAGGTTGGAAAACGCTCAGTGAGAGTGCCGCGGAGACGTCCGCATGAGTGCCGTGCCCTGTGGCCCATCGGGCGGCTGGTCCACGCCTCGCAGAAGGTTCAGACCATGACCCACTACTTTGCCGACCCTATATCGCGGGGGGTAGCAGTTTCGATGAGCTGCTGCAGGTCCAGGACGAGCATGAGCGAGTACCTGCCCAAGGAAGCGAGACGCCCAAAGATTTCTCGGGCCAGCGCTTCCTGGCGGGCAAGGTCGGAACCGAAATCCCGGATGGTGAAGAGCGATTCGTATCGCTCGAAAGGGATTCCGTAATCTTCTTCGTACTCGTGTGAGAACTCCACTTCCACGGCAGCCTGCCCCAGGTTGGCGGCGTAGTCGATGTATTCGGAGCTGACGGGAGCGAGTTGGACACCGCAGGCGAAGGAGATGTCAGCCAACAACTGCTCCCGGGGGGTTCCGGGATGGATGAAGATGTAGTGGTATTGACTCATGTGACACCTCTAAGGCCAGCGGATGATGTAATCATCACCGATGATTCTGATGGATTTCATGCGGTCCGGCGGGTTGTTGCGAAGGAACTTGACCAATCCCTCCTGCGCGCCGCTCTCTCCGAGGCCGCTGCCTCGTGCATCGACCACGGCATTCTGCGCTTGCTTCTTTGCCGTGTTGAGAGTGTTCTTGACCGAGTTCGGCGAAGCGTCGGGTTGCAGGGTCTTGAATTCTGTGGGCACCCCGTCCACGAGTGAATCCGGCGTCTTCTGCCCCTCAGTCGTCGACTCCCTGAGCGCTTTCACGTTCTTGCCCTCCGACTGAAGGTGTTCAGCTATCCTCCGCTCCTTTGGGCTGAACGACTTCTCGGACTCATCGATAGAGCCACGCCCCTTTTGTGGCGAACCCTCCACTTCGCGTGGCTGAGATGAGTTCCCGCCCTCTCCGCCGCCTTGGGAGCCCTGCACCATGAGAGCGATGCCTGCCGTGCCCAGGGCGGCAGCCTGGGCCGCTTGTGCGGTGGCTGCTCCCGCGAGGACACCGCCTCCGGCAAGTGCGAGGCCGCCGGGCGGGAACAACATGATCAGGGCTGCGAGAGCCAGGATCGTGAGCGCGATGCCCGCATACAGTTCGAGGTTCTCCAGTGCGGCGAGGAGCATCGCCAGGGAGTCGGTGGGCTCGTCGTCGAGGGAGGTACCGCGGTAGTGGCTGATGAGCAGCAGGCCGATGGTGAGCGAGGCGCCGAGTGCGGTGGCGACGCGTAGCCGCAGAACGGCTTGGGGTTCGGCCAAGGGTTGCTCGGCGGTGGTGCGCCATGCGCGCAGCAGGAGTACGAGCTGGAAGAGGGTCCAGATCAGCGCGGCGATGCCGAACCACATCAGGAGGCGAGGGCCGTTGCCAGTGGTGAAGCGCTCCTGGAGGTCCTTGGTTGCGGTGAATGAGCCGAGGCCCAGGAAGATCAGGGACGGCAGCATCAACAGGAGGGAAATCAGCAGGAACGGCCAGCGGCGGCGCCAAGGGTGCCTGGGGCGAGCTGCCTTGAAGTGAGCGCGTATTCGGCCTGCGTTCCAGGCGCTCTCGTGGCTGGCGGCGTCCATACGACCCGCGGTGTCCATGACCGCCTGGTGGAGGGCCTCGAGCCGTTCCGGGCGGGTGCGTCCGGCGGCGTAGAGGAGAGCTCTGCGCAGGCGGGCGAAGCGGAGCGCGATCAGTGCCGTCCAGGGCACGCACCACATGCCGAACCCGGTCAGTGCCGTCATGCCCGTGGCACCGGCTCGCTCGGCGTCCAGGAGCACTCCGGGCATGGCCTGCTTGCTGCGCCGCAGCTGGCGGTAGTCGACGGCCATGGCGATGACCAGGCAGATCAGTGGCGCGTAGCCCACCATGTCGTCGGCCGTCCCGAGCAGGGAGTCCGCCCAGTCGGACGGGTGACGGTCACGTTGTCCGTTGTAGTTGACCAGCGCGTGGTGGCCGATCGCGTAGGCGATGGGCAGGAAGCCCAGCAGGCGGCGCCAGCCCTTACCCCGCAGCAGCAGCCCGGCACCCAACGCGCCGACGGCACCCCAGGCGAGGTGGAGGCTGGTGCCCAGACTGGCCTGGGTGAAGCTCAGGTCCAGACTGCCCAGCGAGGCCGGGAGCCATGTGGTCAACACCGTGGACCAGTCGGGGATGTACGTGGCTCCCCCCAGTCCGATGCCGCCGGAGAGCATCCATCCGCCGTCCGGCAGCGGGGTCGCTCGCTGGGCATCCAGGAGGTGGGAGAGCATCACCTCGAACAGTCCCAGTCCGGCGCCTGTCGCTGCTCCGAGGACGACGTAGTCGGCAAGACCCAGCTGGTAGCGGATCTTGAGGCTTAGCCCGGCCAGTAACAGCGGGGCCAACTTGGCGAGTTCCTCGACGACCGGCACCAAGGTGTAGGCGCCCTGTCCCATCGCTTCGCGCAGTGGCTGTCCGGCGTGTGACACGGCGGTGTGGGCGTATCCGAGCTCGATGAGAGCGGCGACCACTCCGCTGCCGTACGCGCCGACCGCGATGGTCAGCAGGACCGTCGACAGTCGTAGTGACCGCACCGGCGAGGCCAGCACCGTGAGCTGCAGCACCCCATATAAAGCGGCGGCAACCATGACGAACGACACACAAGCCCCCGCGGATCAGGCGTCATTGACGGAACGCATGAGGCTAGAGGGATCAACGAGGCAGGAGCAAGAGCCCATTGCCTCGAGTTCGCTCACGCCTAAAAAAGTCGTCCAGTCACCGCTCAGTTCTGTCGCGCCTCTCGGTCTACATCAACGAAAGGCACACCAACCCCCGTACGACAAACAGGAGTCAGAGCCATGACCGCGACCACGCCCCAGACCATCGCCCAGTCCTCCCCCTCCTCGACCCGGTCCCTCGCCACGTGGCCCGTATGGCTGGTCGGTGTCCTGGCCACCCTCGCCGGTGCTGTCGTGACCGAGGTGTTCGCGCTGATCGCTCGCGGCGCCGGCGTACCGATGGAGGCGGCAAGTCCCGGGGCCAAGGAGGCCGCGGAGATTCCGGTGGGCGGCTTTGCCGGGGGCGTGGTGTTCTGGTCGATCGCCGGGATCGTTCTCGCGGTGGTTCTCGCCCGCTGGGCCAAGCGGCCCGCCCGTACCTTCGTGGTGGTCACCGTCGCACTCACCGCGCTGTCCATGGCCGGCCCGGCCGCCGCCCCGCACACCGCCACGTCCACCCAGATCGTCCTGGCCGTGTCCCACGTGGTCGCCGCCGCCGTGATCATTCCTGTACTGGCCCGGCGCCTTGCCCGGCATCACCGGTGACGAGTGGACAGCGCCAACCACCTGTAGTCGCACCCTCGGTATCAGCCGAGGGTGCGACTACAGGTGGTTGGCGTAGGGGCGCATATGGGGCGGTCAATTAGCCTTCTTCTGCCCGGCCTTGATGAGCTGCTCCACGTCGAGGGCGACTTCGGCGCCGATTGTGGCAGGCAGCGTAACGGTCTCGCCGGGAGCGTGTACGCGATGGCTGTTGTAAGCACTCCCGGCCGGCTCGGTGAGTACGTGGAGGCGCTGGTGCTTGCGGTCGACTACGACGTAGACCGGCACCTTCGCCTCGGCATAAGCGGCGACCTTGGTCTTCAGGTCGTCGCGCCAGTTGCCGGAGGTCACCTCCAGGACGAGGCGGAAGCAGACCGGGTCGTAGGCGTTGTTCTCGACGAGGTGGTCTTCGATGTCGGAGTCCACCACCACGAGGTCGGGGATGGCATAGTCCTCGGCGCCGGTGGGCAGCCAGAGGCCGACGTTCTGGCCGACCTTAGTTTCCTCGCCATGCAGTCCAGCGGCGAGGAAGGGAACCATGAGGTCGGTGAGGACGAAGGCGTGCGGGGCATCCGGTGATGGGGTCACGAGGAGGTGGCCTCCGATGATCTCGACGCGGTAGCCCGGATGGCGCTCCATGATCTCGTCGGCGATGGCCGTGAGGGAGAACGGCTCATCATCGTCGAAGGGCTGCTCGACGGATGCAGCGGACATCGCGTGCCTCCTAGGGGCTGGTGTCGAGAGCATCATCGTAGGCAGGCCGCAGACGCTGTGTCCTGTTCCGGCCCGTTCACCCGAAAGTGATCATTCGGTCCGGTCCCCACCCCCGCCCCTTCCCGAAACTGGGGCTGCGCCCCGACTCTCGGCTCCTCCACGTGGGCGCGACAAGCCACCCACAAACCCGCAGCTCACGAACAACCGGCGGAAGCAATCCGGACCAACAGCACCCCCGGAGCCGTCGGCAACACCACCCGCAGCGCCCCCGACTCCCCGTCCCACTCCGCCGTACCGCCCAATCCCGACGCCGACGCCGACGGATGCAGAACCTCCACCCGTACGTCGTCCCGGCCCGCCAACTGCGGCAAGGACAACGTCTGTTCGGCGGCTTCCCCACCCCTCCGCCACACCGACAGATACACCGGCCCCGCAACCGACTCCGCCCCCGGCACCCGCACCCCCAACGCCACCCACTCATCAGCCCACCCCGGCAACCCGAGCGGCCAGAACGGCACCCCCGCCCGCAGGTCACCCCGGATCGACTTGTACGTCGCCACAGCGTCCCGTACCAACGACAGCTGCCCCGGCGACATCCGATCAAGATGCCCCGACAGATGCACCCGCCCCAGCAGCGCCGTCCCCAGCGTGAAGTTGATCTCGTCATCCGAGAACTCGGGCTGCGGATACGCCCACACCGCCCCCTGCTCCGGCGGCACAGCCGTCGGCGCCGCGGCAGCGATCGGCGGATAGCGGAGCGGATCCTGCTGGTCCGACGTGGACTGCACCTGCGCGACGGCCAGGGAAGCGCCGTCCATGCGCATACCGCCGGACCCGCAGTTCTCGATCACCAGCGAGGGATGGCGGTCTAGGACCGACGACAGCCACGACAGCCACGCCCGCGTATGCGAGAGCAGCCCCGGCACGGACGTGGTGATGTTGTAGTCCAGCTTCAGGTAGCCCACACCCCACTCACCCACGATCCGGTCCACCGCCTCGTCGAGGTGGGCGCGAGCCGCCGGATGCGTCAGGTCCAGTTGGTGGCGGCCCTGTTCGGTGACCCGGATACCGCCCTCGTGGCGCAGGAACGCGGCATCCGGCAGTTCGCGCGCGACGGTGCTGCGGACGCCCACGACCTCCGGCTCCAGCCACAGCCCCGGCACCATCCCGCGTGAGCGGATACGGTCGAGCACTGCCCCGAGCCCTCCGCCGGGGAAGCGCCCGGAGGACGGCAGCCAGGCGCCGACGCTGTCCCACCAGCCCGCCGCGTCATCGTCGTACCAGCCGGTGTCGATACAGAAGTACTCCGCCCCGGCCGAGGCCGCCGCGTCGATCAGCGGCAGGAGCTTCTCGGTGGTCGGGTCGCCCATCAACGTGTTCATGTAGTCGTTGAAGATGACGGGGAGCCGCTCGTGGTCGGGGTGCGGGCGGCGGACGAGACGGCGGTACGTCGTCAGCGCGGCCAGCGCTCCGTCGAAGCAGGTGCCGAGGGCCAGTGCCGCCCACTCGCTGCCGAACTCCCCGCCCGGCTCAAGGACTTCACGCCAGCCGTGCTCGTCCGAGGTCGGCCCGCCGAGCGTCAGATACGTGTGCCCACCGGCTTCCCCCGCCTCCCAGGACCAGCTCGCCGCGGACTCGATCTGCCACAGCCAACTGCGTTCGTCCGTACGGTGGTTGAGGGCGCCCATCGCCAGGTGTCCGTCGGTGGGCCAGCTGCCCCGCCCGGCCAGGCGTACCGCGGCCCGGCTGTCGTGTTCGTGGACGTCCCGGCCGATGTCGGGCACGGACGCCCTCAGCGGCTCGGTGTACCAACGGCATTCGGCGAGCCAGTCGTTGCGCGCGCGGAACACGAGCAGGTCGTCGGGGGAGGGCAGGGCGCCCAGCAGCAGACTGCTGACCGAGCGCAGGGTGACCGGCGCGGAGCCGTCGTTGCGGAGCCGTACCCGGGAGCGCAGCACCGGCACCCCGTCGGGCGAGGCGTACTCCGCGAAGACCACCAACTCGCTTGCCGGATCGTGGAGTTCGACGGTCAGGCGGTGCCAGCCGTCGTCGTACGTGGCGACGTGCGCCCGGTACCTCAGTCGCGGCCCCAGCGCTGTCCCGGTGAACCGCGGCCCCGAGAACCCCGTACCCTCACCGGCCAGCACCAGATCGACCAGCGGCAACGCGGCGCGGACCTCGGCATCCTCGTCCTTCGGTTCCGGATCGCCCGGCCGCCCCACCCGGAGCAGCCGAGCCGAGTCCCCGCCGACACCGGCGGCCCAAGCGGCCCCGCTGGGCCCGCCGGTGTCACCCACCTCACCGGACCCGCCGAAGTCGAAGTCGACCGCGAGCTCCGAATGCCCCCAGCGATAGTGCCGTACGCCGTTGCCGTGGTCCTGCGTCACCCGATCTCCCCGCGATAGCCCTGATGACTCATGTCCTGATGCCGTGATGCCGTGATCTTCAAGTCACCAAGTCAACCGTTACCCCTGCCACCCGGCCCCGAACTCTCCCGCACGATCAACTCCGGCTCCGCACAAGGCTCCTGCCCAGGAGCCGACGGATCCAGCAGGCGGTGCAGCAGACCGAAACACGTACGCCCGAGCCCCTCGAAGTCCAGCCGTACCGTGGTCAGAGCCGGAGCGAGATACGCGGACGCGGGCGTGTCGTCGAAGCCCACGACGCTCAACTCGTCCGGCACCCGGCGCCCCGCCTCCCGTGCCGCCCGCAGCATCCCGAGCGCCAGGTCGTCGTTGCCGCACAGTACGGCGGTGGTGTCGGGGTGGTGTTCCAGCAGCCCGCGCGCTGCCAGGTAACCGGAGCGCGGCGTCCAGCCGCCCTCGACCGGCGTGGGGGCCTCGACTCCCGCTTCCCGCAGGGCGTCCAGCCAGCCCTCCGTCCGCTGTGCGGTGTGTGCCGTGGACGACGGGAGCGCGAGGCAGTGCACGGTCGGATGGCCGAGGCCGAGCAGATGGCGGGTGGCGCGGGTGGCGGCGAGGCGGTCGTCGAGCCATACGTGCCGGGGGTCCGGGTCGTCGCCCGGTGGCCGCTCGACCAGCGCCGTCACCGGTACGTCCGGGGGCAGCAGCTCCAGCGCCCGGGCGCCCGCCGCGTCGAAGGCGATGACGATCACGGGCTCGCCCGGGCGGACCAGCCGGGCCCGCAACTCCTCGGCGTCCAGGGCCGCGTGCCGGTCGAGCACGCTGATCGAGACCGCGAACCCCGCCGTGCGCGCGGCCTCCTCGATGCCGCGCAGCGCCGCCGCGTTGCCGTACAGGGAGGTGTCGGAGGTGAGCACGGTCAGCGAGCGGACCGCCTTGCCTGCGAGTTCGCGCGCGGCCCGGTTGGGCCGGTAGCCGAGTTCGCCTATCGCGGCCTGTACCCGTCGGCGGGTGGCTTCGGCGACGCGTTCGTTGCCGTTGATGACGCGCGAGACGGTCTGGTGGGAGACGCCGGCCGCGCGGGCGACGTCCCGGATGGTCGGCTCCTGAACGCTCCTCATGTGAACGGTCACTCCAGGCTAGTCCTGCTACAGGTGTTGACAGATGGTACGGCGGCGGGAGAATCATGCGCTGAATGTGACCGTTCACACAAGAGTCCAGGAGCCGGTGGATGAGTCGGAGAACGCGCACCAGACGATGGACCACAGCGGTCCTCACGCTCGCACTGATGGGAGGGGCCATATCGGCGGCCCAGATGTCCGCGGCCCAGACGTCCACGGCCCGAGGGGCGGAACGTGCGGCGGCGCCCCGCCTCTCCGTCGACCTCGCCGCCTCCGAGGGTCCGGTGATGCTCGGTGCGAACGGCGCGCTGTACGGGCTCAGCGACGACGGCGTACCCAGTGATGCCGCGCTGGAGCCCCTGAAGATCACCAGCATCTCGCAGAAGCCGGAGGGCGGTGCCCAGCACCCCAACGGTGACGCGATCACCGTCTCCAAGTCGTTCTTCCGCAACGGCGGCGGCGAGATCAACGTGATGATGCAGGACGTCTACACCAAGTGGCCGTACGAGGACCTCGGCATCGACGACTACCTCCCCAAGGTCGACAAGATCGTCAAGGAGGTGTCGGCCGCCCCGAACAGCGACCGCTTCGTCTACATCCCGTTCAACGAGCCCGACCAGATCTGGTACAACCTCGGCACCTCCGACCAGGCGCAGTACGAGGCCAACCGCGACCGGTTCTTCAAGGACTGGAAGACGGTGTACGAGCGGATCCGCGCGATCGACCCCGACGCCGTGATCGCCGGCCCGAACGAATCCGCGTACCACACACGCCTGTTGACCGACTTCCTCACCTTCGCGAAGCGCGAGAACGTCCTGCCCCAGATCATGACCTGGCACGAGCTGGACTCCGGCTCGCTGCGGGACTTCCAGGGGCACTACGACACCTACCGCTCGATCGAGAAGAACCTCGGCATCGCACCGCTGAAGATCAACATCGATGAGTACGCCAACCGTCGCGATCTGTCCGTGCCGGGGCAGCTCGTGCAGTGGGTGTCGATGTTCGAGCGGAACAAGGTGTACGCCAACCAGGCCTACTGGGACGCCGCCGGCAACATGGACGGCAATGTCGTACGTACGAACATCCCCAACGGCGGCTGGTGGCTCTTCCGCTGGTACGCGGGCCTGACCGGCAACACCGTCAAGGTGACCCCGCCGCAGGCCAACACCATCGACACGCTCCAGGGCCTCGCCTCGTACGACAAGAAGCGCCGGCAGGCGCAGGTGGTGCTCGGCGGCGCGGCGGGCGACGCGGACGTCGTCGTCAAGAGCGTCGACCGCAAGGTCTTCGGGTCCTCGGTCACCGCGACCGTGGCGGAGGCGGCCTGGTCCGGGTACGAGGGCGCGCACGCGGCGCCTCAGGTGCTCAAGCGCGTGAAGCTGAAGGTGGCGAAGGACGGCACGGTCACCGTTCCGCTCACCGGCATGCGGAAGATGTCGGCGTACCGCGTCGTCCTCAACCCGGCCGGCTCCGGCACGCCCGCCACGCCGTCCGTCCCCTGGTCGGCGTCGTACGAGGCGGAGGACGCGGCGATCACCGGCGGGCAGGTCTACACCCAGGGCACGGTGTCCAACGCCAACGGGTACGCCGCCTCCGGCACCAAGGACGTCGGCTCGCTCAACACCGCCTCCAGCAAGGTGGACTTCACGGTATCGGTGCCGCGCACGGGGACGTACGACCTGGGGATCCTGTACGGCAACCAGAGCGGGACGCCCGCCACGCAGAAGCTCCTGGTGGACGGCGCCGCTGCCACGACGGTGACGTACCCCTCGACGGAGAACTGGACGTACCGGGGCCTGCAGACGGTCCCCGTCTCCCTCACGGCGGGCAGCCACACGCTGACGCTGGCCAAGGGCAACACGGAGGTGACGCTGGACCGCGTCGACCTGACGGCGAGCACCACGCCGTCGGCGCAGTACGAGGCGACGCTCGCGGACGTGTCGGGCAAGCCTGCGTACGACTACGGGAGTTCGGCCGGCACCGGGACGGGCACCCTGCGGCTCGGCTCCGGCGACAAGGCGGTCCACGACGTGTACGCGCCGCGTGACGGCTACTACACGCTGACCTCGCGGGCCTCGGCGGCCGTGAAGCTGTCCCTGCACGGGCAGACGGTGACGGCACCGCCCGGCAAGGCGCTCCGGCTGTACCTGGTCGCGGGCAACAACCGTGTGACGGCGACCGGTTCGGGCGTCGGACTGCGCTCGCTGGACGTGTCGGGGGCGGGCTCGTCCTCGGGCACGCTCGGGTACGAGGGCGCCGACGCGACCCTGGCCGGGGGAGCACGGCTGGAGTCCTCGTCCTACGCCTCGGCGGGCTCGTACATCGGCTGGCTCGGCAACTCGGCTGCCAGCACAGCCCAGTTCAAGGTCGACGCGCCCAAGGCGGGCCGCTACATGCTGGTCGTCTCGTACGCCAACAACGACCGCCGCGACAACGGCCACTCGTACAACACCGACATCATGTCCCGCACGGCGGACATCACGGTCGGCGGCACGACCAGGAAGGTGACCTTCAAGAACACGTGGGGCTGGGACGACTACTGGACGCTTGGCGTCCCGGTCGACCTGGCGAAGGGCGAGAACACGGTGACGTTCGGCAATGCCACCGCGTGGGCGCCGAACATCGACAGGGTCGAACTGGCGCCAGTGCTGGGCTAGTTGGGCCGGTTTGAAGCTGCGGGTGCGTTGTGGCTGGTCGCGCCCGCGCGGCGGAGCCGCAAATCGACACAGCCCCGCGCCCCTGACGGGGCGAGGAACCGCTTAGCCAGCGAGTTCAACGCGTACCGCGCACGCCTTGAACTCCGGCATGCGGGAGGTCGGGTCGAGGGCCGGGTTGGTCAGTGTGTTGGCCCGGCCCTCGCCCGGCCAGTGGAAGGGCATGAAGACCGTGTCGGGGCGGATGGAGGTGGTGATCCGCGCGGGCGCGGTCGCGCGACCGCGCCGCGACACGACGGCCAGGGGGTCGCCCTCCTTCGCCCCGAGCCGCTCGGCGAGCCTCGGGTGCAGCTCCACGAAGGGGCCGGGGGCGGCGGCGTTCAGCTCGTCCACCCGACGCGTCTGGGCGCCGGACTGGTACTGCGAGACGACCCGCCCGGTGGTCAGCAGCACCGGGTACTCGGCGTCGGGCTCCTCGGCGAGCGGCCGATGAGTCACGGCGACGAAGCGGGCACGGCCGTCGGGTGTGGCGAAACGGTCGAGGAAGAGGCGGGGGGTGCCGGGGTGGTCGCCCGACGCGGCGACAGCCGTGGCTCCGCCCGGCCGGGCGTCCGGCGCGGCGGCGGCCGTGGCCATGGGCTCGGCCTCGCCCGCAGGATCGTCCGGCAGTACGTCGAGCGCGGAGTCCTCGCAGTCCTCCGAGCCCTCAACACTCTCCGCGGGGTCGGGTGCCGGGCACGGCCAGAAGACCCCGTTCTCCTCGATGAGCCGACGGTACGTGATCCCCGAGTAGTCGGCGGGACCGCCCGCGCTCGCCCGGCGCAGCTCCTCGAAGATCTCCTCCGGGTCCGTGGGGAAGCCCTTCTCCACGCCCAGGCGGGCAGCCAGTTCGTGCATCACGTGCAGGTCGCTGCGTACGCCCTCGGGCGGCGTGATCGCCTGCTTGCGGAGCAGCACGCGGCCCTCCAGGTTGGTCATCGTGCCGGTCTCCTCGGCCCACTGGGTGACCGGGAGGACGACGTCCGCCAGGGCCGCCGTCTCCGACAGGACCACGTCCGCGACCGCCAGGAAGTCCAGGGACTTGATGCGTTCCTCGATGTGCGCGGCGCGCGGCGCCGACACCACCGGGTTCGAGGCCATCAGCAGCAGTGCGCGGATGTCCGTACCGAGGGCGTCGAGGAGCTCGTACGCGCTGCGGCCCGGGCCCGGCAGTGAGTCCGGGTCCACGCCCCAGACCTCGGCCACATGGCGGCGGGCCGCCGGGTCGTCGAGCTTGCGGTAGCCGGGCAACTGGTCGGCCTTCTGGCCGTGTTCACGGCCGCCCTGCCCGTTGCCCTGCCCGGTCAGACAGCCGTAGCCGGACAGCGGACGCCCGGCGCGGCCCGTCGCCAGGCACAGGTTGATCCACGCGCCCACCGTGTCCGTACCCTTCGACTGCTGCTCGGGCCCGCGCGCGGTGAGCACCATCGCGGACTCCGGCTCGCAGAACAGCTGTACCGTCTCCCGGAGTTCGGGCACGGACACGCCCGTGATCCGCTCCACCAGCTCCGGCCAGTGCGCCATCGCCGCGGCCCGCGCCTCCTCCCAGCCGCTCGTACGCTCCTGGATGTACGCCTCGTCCGTACGCCCCTCCGCCACGACCAGGTGCAGCAGGCCGAGTGCGAGGGCGAGATCCGTACCGGGGCGGGGGGCGAGGTGCAGGTCCGCCTGCTCGGCGGTCCGGGTGCGGCGCGGGTCGATGACGATCAGCTTGCCGCCGTTGGCCTTGAGCTCGGTGAGATAGCGCAGCGCGGGCGGCATCGTCTCGGCGAGATTCGAGCCGACGAGGATGACGCAGCCGGTCTTCGGGATGTCCTCCAGCGGGAACGGCAGCCCCCGGTCCAGGCCGAACGCCTTGATCCCGCCGGCCGCCGCGGACGACATGCAGAAACGTCCGTTGTAGTCGATCTGCGAGGTGCCGAGCACGACGCGGGCGAACTTCCCGAGCGTGTACGCCTTCTCGTTGGTCAGCCCGCCGCCGCCGAAGACCCCGCACGCGTCCGGGCCATGCTCCGTACGCGTGCGGGACAAGGCGTCGGCGATCCGGCCGAGCGCTTCTTCCCAGGTGGCGGGCTCCAGAACACCGGCGTTCCGGACGAGCGGGGTCGTCAGGCGGATGCTCGATGACAGCACCGCGGGCGCGGTCCGGCCCTTGCCGCACAGCGCGCCGCGGTTCACCGGGAAGTCCGGGCGCTCGACCACCGCGACGCCACCGTCCTGCTCGGGCGTGAGATTCATTCCGCACTGCAAGGCGCAGTACGGGCAGTGGGTGGGCGTCACGGAGGTCTGCATACCGTCCAGCGTGCGTCGCACGTGTTACGCACCGCAACGCGTCCCGTTACACGGCAGGCACGGGGACCTCCCCGCGGGGGCTCAGGCGGCGTGAGGCGCCGGAAGCGCCGCGCGTGAGGTTCCTGTCGTCTTCCTGTACGGAAGCTGTCGATGTGCTGTCAGTACAGCCATGTGACTGGTTTTGCCAGTGACGCGGACCACGTTGAACGTTGAAGCTATTGGGGTCGCTACCGCGCACAGGCGGTGCGGCCTGCAACACCTCCGCACGGTGTTCGACATGTCGAAACGCACGTCAGCGTTCAGTCGCCCGAGGCACCTTCACCCCACACAGCCAGGAGGTCTGTGAAGCATGCCCCTGAGCCATCTGTCCCCCCAAGACAGGGCCCTGTTCTGGCAGTTCGGCCAAGGCCCCGAAGTCCCCGTCCCCGACCCCCTCGTCCACCACGCCGTCGAACGGCGGGCCGCCACCGCGCCGCACGCCGTCGCCGCCGAGCACCAGGGCACGACGATCACCTACGGCGAGCTCAACCGGCGTGCCGACCGGCTCGCGGCCAGACTCGTACGGGAGGGCGTACGGCCCGGCGATCACGTCGGCCTCTTCGTACGCCGCTCCATCCCGATGCTCGTCGGACTGCTCGGCACGCTGAAGGCCGGCGCCGCGTACGTCCCGCAGGACATCGGCCTCACTCCCGCCGCCCAGTTACGGCACGTCATCCGTACCGCCGGAACGCGGGTCGTCCTCACTCAGACAGAGCACACGCTGCGGGTGCCTCTGCCTGACACCGGACACCGGCTGATCACGCTGGACGACGACGACCTCGCCTCGGCAGGGCCGGTCCGGCTCGAGCGGCCCGTACACCCCGACGACGGGTGCTACGTCCTGTTCACCTCCGGCACGACCGGCAAGCCCAACGGCGTGAAGGTCACCCACCGCAACGTCGCGAACATCCTCCTCACCGAGCCCGGCGACCTCGGCATCCGCCCCGGCGACCGGGTCGCCCAGCTCCTCAACATCGCCTTCGACATGGCCGCCTGGGAGATCCTCGGCTGCCTCGCCCACGGCGGCACGCTCGTCGTCCGCGGCAAGGACGTCACGGCTGCGGCCCGTACGGCGGACGTGCTGATCGCGACGCCGACGGTGCTGTCCGGGATCGACCCGGCGGACTGCCCCCGTGTCCGGACGGTGGCGGTCGCGGGCGAGCCGTGCCCGCGCCCGCTCGCGGACGCCTGGGCCCGGCGGTCCGCCTTCCACAACTCCTGCGGGCCCACGGAGACGACCATCGTCAACACGATGCGCCGCCACCACGTGGACGACCCGCTGCTCACGATCGGCCGGCCCACCCCCAACAACACGGTGTACGTCCTCGACGAGCACAGGCGTGCGCTGCCCATCGGGGAGGTCGGCGAGATGTGGGCCGGCGGCGACTGCGTATCGGCGGGCTATCTCAACAACGAGGCGCTGAACGCCGAGCGCTACGCCCCCGACCCCTTCCTCGGCAGCGGACGCCGGATGTTCCGTACCCGCGACCTCGGCCGCTGGACTCCAGACGGCGAACTCGAGCACCTCGGCCGTACCGACGACCAGGTCAAGGTCCGCGGCTTCCGCGTCGAACTCGACTCCGTCTCCTCGGTGCTGGAGTCGGTGGCGGGCTGCTCCCGCGCCGTCACGCTCAAGCGGGACGCCCGCAACCTGGTCTCCTTCGTCTGCCCGGCCGACGTCGACCCGGACACGGCCCGGCGCGCGGTGGCCGACGCGCTGCCGTACTACTGCGTGCCGGCCACGGTCCTCCCGGTGGCCGCGCTGCCGGAGACGGACCGGGGCAAGGTCGACCGGGCGGCGCTGCTGCGGCTGGCGGCGGAGCGGGAGGATGCCGCGCGGGCGGCGACGGTTCATGGCGAGGGGGCACCCCGGCTACCTGTGTCGGCGGTGCGAGAGGGGGCGGCCTGATGACCTCGTCCGTCGAGACCTCGTCCGCTGAGACGCCATCCGTCGAGACGCCATCCGTCGAGACCTCGTCCGCTCCCGCGGACATCGCCGAACTCCCTCCGCTCACCTCCGCACCCCGTCGCCTCCTCAAGCACCCCCGCCTGATGCACTACAACCGCCTGGCGGCCCTGGTGCTTCTCGCCAACCTCGCCTTTCTGGCGGTGAGTTGGGCCCCGAGCGCCGAAACCATCGGCTACGCGTCCCTGGTGAACCTCGCGCTCGCCGTGGTCGTACGCCAGCAGTACGTCATCAACCTCTTCTTCCGGCTGGCGACCTGGGCGCCGACGAGCTGGCCGCTGAAGGTGCGGTGGACGCTCGGGAAGGTGTACCACTTCGGCGGACTGCACGTGGGCGGGGCACTGGCGGGAGCGGTGTGGTTCCTCGCGGGGGCGGTCGTGGCGACCGTCGATGGCGCCGACGTGCCGCTCATCACGGTGAGCTGGGTACTCGTCGCGCTGCTCGTCGGCATCGTCGCCACCGCCCTGCCGCCCTTCCGCTCCCGCTTCCACGACCACTTCGAGAAGATCCACCGCTTCGGCGGCTGGAGTGCCCTCGCGCTGTTCTGGACGCACACGCTGCTGGGCGCCCAGGGCCCGCTCGCCCTCGGGGTGCTGGCCGTGGTCACCTTCAGCGTCGCCCTGCCCTGGCTGCGGCTGCGCAAGGTGGACGTACGGATCGAGCGGCCCTCCTCGCACGTCGCGCTGGCCCGTTTCGACCACGGCGTGACCCCCTTCGCGGGCTCCTCCACCGCCATCAGCCGCAGCCCGCTCACCGAGTGGCACTCCTTCGCCAACGTGCCCTCACCCGGCCGGCCCGGCTTCCGGCTGACCATCTCCCGCGCGGGCGACTGGACGGGCTCGTTCATCGACGACGCGCCCCCGAAGGTCTGGGTCAAGGGCATCACCACGGCCGGGGTCGCCAATATCGAGACCCTGTTCAGCAAGGTGATCTACGTCGCCACCGGCAGCGGTATCGGTCCCTGCCTGCCCCATCTGCTGGCCGCCGAGGTGCCCTCACGGCTCGTGTGGGCGACACGCGATCCCCGCAGGACCTATGGCGACGAACTGGTCGACGAGATCCTCGCCGTCCAGCCGAACGCGCTGGTCTGGGACACCTCGCAGCACGGCAAACCGGACATGGTGCGGCTCGCGTACACCGCTTACCGCGACTTCGGTGCCGAAGCCGTCATCTGCATCTCCAACAAGAAGCTGACCTGGCAGGTCGTACACGGTCTCGAACGGCGCGGGATTCCCGCGTACGGCGCGATCTGGGACTCGTAACAGACCACCTGGAAAGGGGACTTGATGAACACCCTCAAGATCGAACGCCATGACCGCGTCGTCACCGTACGACTCCACCGGCCGCACGTCCTGAACGCCCTCAGCAGCGAGCTGCTGGCCGAACTCCTCGACGCACTGCGCCCGTTGGACCGCGACCCGGACGTCGGCTGCTTCGTCGTCACCGGTTCGGAGAAGGTCTTCGCGGCCGGTGCCGACATCAAGGAGATGGCCGGGAAGTCGGCCGTGGACATGGCCGCGGAGGACTACTTCGCGGACTGGGAGGAGTTCGCCGGATTCCGTACGCCGAAGATCGCGGCCGTCAACGGCTATGCGCTGGGCGGCGGCTGCGAACTCGCGATGATGTGCGACCTGATCATCGCGGGCGAGTCGGCGGTCTTCGGCCAGCCGGAGATCAAGCTCGGCGTGATCCCCGGCATCGGCGGCACCCAGCGGCTGACCCGCCTGGTCGGCCGCGCCAAGGCCATGGACCTGGTCCTCACGGGCCGCACGATGGACGCCCGCGAGGCGGAGACCGCGGGCCTCGTGTCGCGGGTCGTACCCGACGACCGCGTTCTGACCGAGGCGACGGAAGCAGCCGAAGCCATCGCCTCCTACGGCCGCCCGGCCGTCACGGCGGCCCGCGAGTCGGTCGACCGCGCCCTGGAGACCGGCCTGCGCGACGGGCTCGTCTTCGAGCGGCGCGTGTTCCACGCTCTGTTCGCGACTGAGGACCAGGGGGAGGGCATGAGCGCGTTCCTGGAGAAGAGGACGCCTGTTTTCAAGGGGCGCTGACCAGGGCTGCAGACGGTTGAGCGCGGGCGGCGGGCGGGTTCTCCCGCTCCGCCGCCCATGCCCTCACCTGCCCTCACCGGAGAGTCCACGGGCAGGGAACGTTCCCGGCTCTCCAGACGTTCTAGGCAGTGGTTGTAGTTGAAGTTTGCGAACGTGTGAGCGCCCGCGGAGTTCTGACAGCGGGCGCTTCGTCGTTTTCGGGGGTTTTCTTCGACGGCGGACGACCAGCAGCCCGGGATCGCGCGAGCGCGCGTATTCCGCACTACTCGTCATCTCGACATCTCGAAGGAGACATCACATGGCTCAAGGAACCGTGAAGTGGTTCAACCCGGACAAGGGTTTCGGCTTCATCGCCCCCGATGACGGCGGCGCCGACCTCTTCGTTCACCACTCGGCGATCGACACGGGTGGTTTCCGCTCCCTGGAGGAGAACCAGCGGGTGGAGTTCACCGCCTCCCAGGGCCCCAAAGGCATGCAGGCCGACCAGGTCCGCGCACTCTGAGGACACCCTCGCCGAAGCAGGCCCGCACGCGCGGGCCTGCTTCGCGCTGTCCCCGTAAGAGCTTCCCGAAGGGCTTCCCGCTCCGGCGCCCTGCCCCCGCGCCGACGGAATCGGCCCGCGCGTTCCGCGCTTCCCGAGAGGAAAACCGTGACCACTGAAATCATCGACCGGGGCACAGATCCGGCGGACCAGTACCCCGAGACGTCAGAACCCCCGCCCAGCGGCCGGGGCAGCGACTACGCCGCGCTGTCCCGCGAGGTGAAGCAGCGCGGGCTGCTGAAGCGGCGCCCGGGCTACTACTCCGTCAAGGTCGGCGCGAACCTGCTTCTGCTGGCCGCCGGATGGACCGCGTTCGCCCTGATCGGAGAGTCGTGGTGGCAGCTGCTGACCGCCGCCTTCCTCGCGGTGATGTTCACCCAGACCGGGTTCATCGGGCACGACGCCGGCCATCACCAGATCGCCGGCTCCAAGCGCGTCAACAACCTGCTCGGCCGCGTGCACGCCGATCTGCTCATCGGTCTCAGCTACGGCTGGTGGATCTCCAAGCACAACCGGCACCACTCCCACCCCAACTACATCGACCGCGATCCTGACATCGCCGACGGCGCGATCGCCTTCACCGAGGACCAGGCCCGCGTGCGCAGCGGAGCGTACGCCTGGCTGGGCCGTCACCAGGCCTGGCTGTTCTTCCCGATGCTGCTCCTGGAAGGACTCGCCCTGCACGTCGCCGGGGTGAAGGCGATGCTCGACCGCAGCGGTACCCGTGACTCGCGGACGACCAAGATCGCCGAGGCAGGCATGCTGACGGCGCACCTCGTCGGCTATCTCACCGCCGTGTTCTGGGTGCTGCCCCCGGTCCAGGCCTTGTGCTTCATCGCCGTGCACCAGGGACTGTTCGGGCTGTACATGGGGTGCTCGTTCGCCCCCAACCACAAGGGCATGCCGATGTTCGCCAAGAACGACAAGATCGACTTCCTGCGTCGGCAGGTACTGACCTCACGCAACATCCGCGGCCGACGGCTCACCGACTTCGCGCTCGGCGGGCTGAACTACCAGATCGAACACCACCTGTTCCCCTCCATGCCGCGGCCCAGCCTGCGCCATGCCCAAGAACTCGTGCGCACGTTCTGTGCCCGGCACGACATCGCCTACCACGAGACCGGACTCGTCGAGTCCTACGCCCAGGTGCTGCGGCACCTCCACGCGGTCGGCGGCCCTCTGCGCCCCGAGCTGGAGTACTGATCCGGAGTACTGATCACGACCTCGTCGTCGCCAGTGCCTGTGCCACCCCCGGTTCCCGCGGCCCCAGGAACCGGGGATCGGGCTCGAACAGCGCCTCCGTCGCCGCCTTGCTCGCCGCGAAGAACTCCCGGACGGTGCCGTAGTACCAGGTCGCGTTCTTCCGGTCACCTTGTGCCGGGACGCCGTACGACGTGACGCCCGCCTCCTGGCACAGGGCGACCGCTCGGCGGATGTGGAAGCCCTGGCTGATGAGTACGGCCTCGTCGACACCGAAGATCTTCTTGGCGCGGACGCAGGAGTCCCAGGTGTCGAAGCCGGCGTAGTCGCTGACGATGCGGCGGCCGGGGACGCCGCGCTCGGTGAGGTAGGTGCGCATGGTGTCCGGTTCGTCGTAGTCCTCGCGGCTGTTGTCGCCGGTGACCAGGACGACCTCGATACGGCCCGAGCGGTACAGCTCGGCCGCCGCGTCCAGGCGGTGGGCGAGGTACGGGGAGGGCTCCGCGCCGCGCAGTCCGGCTCCGAACACCATCGCCACCTCCGTCCGCGGCACATCCCGTGTGGTCCGCAGCCGATCGTCCGCCGCCAGGAACAGCCAGGTCGCAGGGAGCAGCGCCAGTACGCACCCGAGCATCACCGCCTGCACGGCCCGCCGCTGCCCGGCAGGGGTGCGCGGCAGCCGCGGTCTCAGCAGGGGGAGGAGGCGCAGCAACCGCGGTCGAAGCAGCCGCAGCTTGCCCAGCCTCAGGTGGTGCATCCGGTATCCTCCCAGGTCAGTGGCCTCGTAGAAGGGAACGTGGGGAGGGGTGATCCGGTTCCCCTCCGGCTCCCGAGCCACCTCACGACCTCCCGCCCCTCGCCGTGAACCCCCGGAAAACACCCGTCATTCCCGCGCAACGGGGCGGCAACGTCGTACCGCCACCATCAGTTCATGACGGCGTCGAACACACCTCGCGACGAGTCCACCACGCGCCCCGGTGGCCAGCACCTCCGGAGCGCTCACCTCGACAGTACGGCGCAACTCATGAACCGGATCACCAGCCAGCTCGGCAGCCAGCTCAGCCTCGTCTCGCCCGACGGGACGCGGCGCAGCGCGCCGCCCGCGCTCGTCCTCGTGGGCCACGGCAGCCGTGATCCGCGGGCGCTGAGCACCATCCGTGCCCTCATCGAGAAGGTTCGAGAACTGCGTCCCGGACTGCCCGTGCACCTCGGCCACATCGAGCTGAACGAGCCCCTGCTGCCCGACACGCTCGCCTCCCTCGGCACCGGTGACGCGGTCCTCGTGCCGCTGCTGCTCAGCCGCGGCTACCACGTCAAGCAGGACATCCCCGAAGCGGCGGCAGCGGCACAGGCACGCACGCGCGTGGCCGCCCCGCTCGGCCCGCACCCCCTCCTGATCGAGACGCTGTACGCGCGGCTCGTCGAGGCCGGCTGGCGGACGCGGATGACCGAGGAGGCCCGCCGCAGCAGCGGGATCGTGCTGGCCGCCGCCGGTTCCCGGGACCCCGAAGCGGCCGTCGACACCCGCCGCACCGCCCAGCTGCTGGCCGAGCGCCTCGGGGTGCCCGTCGTCCCGGCGTACGCCTCCGCCGCCGCACCCACCGTCCCGCACGCCGTCCGCGCACTCGCCGCCCGCGGCCGCCACCGGGTCGCGATCGCCTCGTACTTCACCGCCCCCGGCCGCTTCTCCACCGAGTGCGCCGAGGCGGCCCCCTGGATAGCCGCAGCCCCACTGGGCGCCCACCCGGCAATGGCCCGCTTGGTCCTGCACCGCTACGACCAGGCCGTCGCCGCCCCCGCAGCAGCCCCGGAGCGCCGACTGGCCTCGGCCTGAGGGTCTGATACGGCCGCCGTGAGCTGGCGTCCGCCTGAAAACTCCGGGTGAGGGGAGCGCCCCTATAGGGGCGCGGGGCGGTGACATGTGCGGCTCCGCCGCGTGGGCGCGACAAGCCACAGACAACCCGCACCCGCAAGCGATCAGAACTCGGCAGACGAGTAGGCGCCCCCAGCCGGCAGCGCCCATTTGTCACTGCCGACGCTTAATGTCGAGACATGGAAGGCACCGCACCCGCCCAGCCGTACGAAAACCACCTCCCACCCTCCGGCTACGACCCGGCGTCAGTCGACCGCTGGGCCGGCGAGCCCGACAAGCGCCCCGGCCGCACCGCCTTCCAGCGCGACCGCGCCCGCGTGCTGCACTCCGCCGCGCTGCGCCGCCTCGCGGGCAAGACCCAGGTGGTCACGCTCGGCACCCTCCCCCAAGTTCTCGACTCCGCTCGAACAGGGAAGACCCCCATCGAGGCCTGGGACGCAAGCCCCCGTACACGGCTGACGCACTCCCTGGAGTGCGCCCAGGTCGGCCGCGAGCTGGGCGCCGCCCTCGGCTGCGACCCGGACCTCGTCGAGGCGGCCTGCCTCTCGCACGACCTGGGCCACCCGCCCTTCGGGCACAACGGCGAACAGGCCCTGAACGAGTTCGCGCACGACTGCGGCGGCTTCGAGGGCAACGCCCAGTCACTGCGACTGCTGACGCGCATCGAGCCCAAGCGTTTCCAAAGAAGCGAAGAAACAGGCGACCTCGTCAGCGTCGGCCTCAATCTCACCCGTGCGGCCCTCGACGCCGCCACCAAATACCCCTGGCCGCGTGGCGCCCACCCCACCGACCCCGCGTCACCCAAGTTCGGGGTCTACGACGACGACCGGCCGGTCTTCGACTGGGTCCGCAAGGGTGCCCCCGACCACCGCACCTGCTTCGAGGCCCAGGTCATGGACTGGTCCGACGACGTGGCGTACTCCGTGCACGACGTCGAGGACGGACTGCACGCGGGCCATATCGACCCCGGCTGCCTGTACGCGGAGCCCGAGCGGCAGTCGGTCTTCGCGGTGGCGATCGGCCGGTACGTACCCGCCGACACCGACCCCGCCGAGCTCGCCGAGGCCCTCGACCGGCTCCTCGCCCAGGAGTGGTGGCCGCACGGCTACGACGGATCGGCCGTCGCGCAGGCCCGCCTGAAGGACGCCACGAGCCAGCTCATCGGCCGCTTCTGCCTGGCCGCGGAGGGCGCCACCCGGGCGGCGTACGGCACGGGGCGGCTCACGCGATACGCCGCCGAGCTGGTCGTACCGAGAAACGCCCGCCTGGAGTGCGCGGTCCTCAAGGCGGTCGCCGACCGGTACGTCATGCAGCGCGCCGAGCAGGAGCGACTGCGCGCCGACCAGCGGATCATGGTCGCTGAACTGGCCGAGGCGCTCACGGCCCGCGCGCCCGAAGGCCTGGACCCGCAGTTCCGCGCCCTGTTCGACGAGGCCCCGGACGACAGGGCCCGCAAACGCGTGCTCGTGGACCAGATCGCCTCTCTGACGGACACGTCGGCACGGTCGCTGCACGCGCGGCTGAGGGGGCGCTGAGAGTTCCCTTTTCGCAGCCAGGACCGGCATAAATCAGCCCGTCCGGCGTTTGAGGACGAGGCCGTTCAGGCCGATACGGGGGCCTGGGGGCGGAGCCCCCAGTTTCGGGAAGGGGCGGGACTGGGGAACAAAGCCCGCCGCAGGCGACACCCACACCCAGACGTGCCCCTCCGTGGCCTGATCGGGCCACTCCCTCTTCCCGCACCACGCTGCGTGCGGGAGGCTCACATGTGGCGGCATATTTACGAGGAGGCATCAAGTGGTCGACGCGGATCAGACATTCGTCATCGTCGGAGGAGGGCTGGCTGGCGCGAAAGCGGCCGAGACGCTCCGGACGGAGGGCTTCACCGGCCGCGTCATACTGATCTGTGACGAGCGCGACCACCCGTACGAGCGCCCTCCGCTGTCCAAGGGCTATCTGCTCGGCAAGGAGGAGCGCAACAGCGTCTTCGTGCACGAGCCCGCCTGGTACGCGCGCAACGACATCGAGCTGCATCTCGGCCAGACCGTCGACGCGGTCGACCCGGCCGCGAAGACGGTCCGCTTCGGCGACGACGGCACGCTCGTGCGCTACGACAAGCTGCTGCTCGCGACCGGCGCAGAGCCGCGCCGCCTCGACATCCCGGGGACCGGCCTGGCCGGCGTCCACCATCTGCGCCGCCTGGCCCACGCCGAGCGCCTCAAGGGCGTCCTCGCCGCCCTCGGCCGCGACAACGGCCACATCGTCATCGCGGGCGCCGGCTGGATCGGCCTGGAGGTCGCGGCCGCGGCCCGCGAGTACGGCGCCGAGGTCACCGTCGTCGCGCCTCAGCCCACTCCGCTGTACGGGGTCTTCGGCCCCGAGATCGGGCAGATCTTCACCGATCTGCACGCCGAACGGGGCGTCCGTTTCCACTTCGGCACCCGGCTCACCGAGATCATCGGCCAGGACGGCATGGTCCTGGCCGCCCGCACGGAGGACGGCGAGGAACACCCCGCCCACGACGTGCTCGCCGCGATCGGCGCCGCCCCGCGCACCAGCCTCGCTGAGGCCGCGGGCCTCACCCTGGCCGACCGCTCGCAGGGTGGCGGCATCGCGGTCGACGAGCGGCTGCGCACCTCGGACCCCGACATCTACGCCGCCGGCGACGTGGCCGCGTTCCACCACGCCCTCTTCGACGTCCGGCTGCGCGTCGAGCACTGGGCCAACGCCCTCAACGGCGGACCCGCGGCGGCCCGATCGATGCTGGGCCGCGAGCTGACGTACGACAGGGTGCCCTATTTCTTCTCCGACCAGTACGACGTGGGGCTCGAGTACTCGGGCTGGGCGCCCCCCGGCTCGTACGACCAAGTGGTGATCCGGGGAGACGCGGGCAAGCGGCAGTTCATCGCCTTCTGGATCAAGGAGGGCCAGGTGCTCGCCGGGATGAACGTGAATGTGTGGGACGTCACGGAGCCGATCCAACAGCTGATCCGGTCAAGGGCTCAGGTGGACATGGAGGCACTGGCGGACCCGCACGTTCCGCTGGACAACCTGGTCTCGTGACCGTCGACGGTGCTCGACTGTCACACGCCCCCCGTAGAATTCACGCGTGGCCGGAAGGATCAACGACGAGGACGTGAAGGCGGTTCGGGACGCGGTTCCGATCGACGCCGTGGTGTCCGAGTACCTCCAGCTGAGAGGCGCGGGCGGGGGCAACCTCAAGGGCCTGTGCCCGTTCCACGACGAGAAGTCGCCCTCCTTCCAGGTCAGCCCGAGCAAGGGGTTCTTCCACTGCTTCGGCTGCCAGGAGGGCGGCGACACCATCACGTTCGTGATGAAGATCGACCACCTCTCCTTCTCCGAGGCGGTCGAGCGCCTGGCCGCCCAGGCGGGCATCACGCTGCGGTACGAGGAGGGCGGCTACAACCCCTCCCACCAGCGCGGCGAGCGCATCCGCCTGGTCGAGGCCCACAAGATCGCCGCCGAGTGGTACGTGGAACAGCTGGCGACCAGCCCGGAAGCCGACACGGGCCGCAAGTTCCTCGCCGAGCGCGGCTTCGACCAGTCCGCCGCCGAGCACTTCTCCGTCGGCTACAGCCCCCAGGGCTGGGACCACCTCACCCGCTATCTGCGCGGCAAGGGCTTCACCGACAAGGAGCTCCTCCTCTCCGGCCTCTCCCAGGAGGGCCGCCGCGGCCCCATCGACCGCTTCCGCGGCCGGCTGATGTGGCCGATCCGCGACATCGGCGGCGAGGTCGTCGGCTTCGGCGCGCGGAAGCTGTACGAGGCGGACAACGGCCCCAAGTACCTCAACACCCCCGACACGGCGATCTACAAGAAGTCCCAGGTCCTGTACGGGATCGATCTCGCCAAGAGGGACATCGCCAAGGCCAGCCGAGCCGTCGTGGTCGAGGGCTACACCGACGTCATGGCCTGCCACCTCGCCGGCGTCACCACCGCCATCGCGACCTGCGGCACGGCCTTCGGCAGCGACCACATCAAGATCCTCCGCCGGCTGCTGATGGACAACGGCAGCGCGCGGGTCATCTTCACCTTCGACGGCGACGCGGCCGGCCAGAAGGCGGCCCTGCGCGCCTTCGAGGACGACCAGAAGTTCGCCGCCGAGACCTACATCGCCATCGCGCCGGACGGCATGGACCCCTGCGACCTGCGTCTCGCCAAGGGTGACGAGGCGGTCGCCGACCTGGTCGAACCCCGCACCCCGCTCTTCGAGTTCGCCCTCCGCCAGATCGCCTCCCGCTACGACCTCGAAACCCCTGCGGGCCGCGCCGCCGCCCTGGACGAGGCGGCGCCCATCGTGGCCCGCATCAAGAACAGCGGCGCCCAGCACGAGGTCGCCGTACAGCTCGCGGGCATGCTCGGCATCCTGGACACGCAGTTCGTGGTCAAGCGGGTGGCTCAGCTGGCGCGTTGGGCCCGCGACCGCGGCGGCAGGGGACCGGCGCCGACGTCGAGCCGCCAGCCCCAGTACGACATGGCACCGCGCCAGGCGGCCCCCTCGGGCCCCGCCCTCAACCTCCGCAACCCGGTGTACGCCACCGAGCGCGAGCTGCTCAAGCTTGCCCTCCAGCGCCCCGAGCTGGTCTCCCCGGCCTTCGACGCGTACGGGATCGACGAGTTCACCGCCCCGCCGTACGCGGCCGTACGCCAGGCGATCATGGACGCGGGCGGCGCGGAGTACGGCGTACAGGACCCCCACGAGTATCTGATCCGGGTCCGCGAGGCCGCCCCCGACAACGCGGTCCGCGCCATGGTCACGGAGCTGGCCGTAGAGGCCATCATGCGCAAGACCGTCGACGAGCTGTATGCGGGCGATCAGCTCGTCATGGTGCGCCGCCGTGCCGTCGACCGCCGCATCCACGAGGTCCAGGGCACCCTCGCCCGCGCCAGCGCCCAGGGCGACCCGGCCCATCTGGCCGCCGTACAGAACGAGTTGTGGGTCCTCCAGCAGTATGGACAGGCCTTGCGCGAACGGGGCGCGGCAGCGCTCTGACCGGCCCTTGTGCCTTCCGTCCACCCCAGCTGTATGTGTGGGTAACCACCCGGTCACGGACCGGACTCAAAAAGTCACCGCACGCCCCTCGTGGCGAGGATGTGTCGTACTCCACACTGGGTTCCGGTGCCTGAGTCCTCGGAGCGCGGCCGACCCGAACGCGACGGGTCCTCCATCCCGCGGTTCCGCTCAACGTGTACGGGACGGATGGCGGCGCGGCCGTCGAGTCCGTTCGCGAAGTACCGCTGCCGCACGCCTCAGCAGCGATCACCCTGGAGGTCGCCCCCGTGCAGACCCAGACCCTGACCCAGACCGAGACCACGACGGACGCGGAGGCGGACGTCGTCCCGGCGGTTCCGCAACAGAGCCGCGTCGCGCACCATCCCGAAACCGAGTCGGGGGACCCGCCGCCGGATCCCGACAAGCCGCGTGCCGGTGCTGCCGGGACGGCCGTAGAGACAGCCGTCGAGACCGAGGCTCCCGAGCCGCCGCCCGTCGAGACGCTGCCACCTCGTGGCCGCCCGGCCGACACCGGCGGCCCGTCCTCGGACCTGTTCCGCCAGTACCTGCGGGAGATAGGCCGCATCCCCCTCCTCACCGCAGCCGAGGAGGTCGAACTCGCGCGCCGTGTCGAGGCGGGCCTCTTCGCCGAGGAGAAGCTGGCGCGCACCCCGGCTCCCGAGCTGAACAGCCAACTCGCCCTGGACCTCGACAAGTTGGTGGTCATGGGGCGGATGGCCAAGCGCCGCCTCATCGAGGCCAACCTGCGGCTCGTGGTCTCGGTCGCGAAGCGGTACGTGGGCCGCGGGCTCACCATGCTCGACCTCGTCCAGGAGGGAAACCTGGGCCTGATCAGGGCCGTCGAGAAGTTCGACTACGCCCGCGGCTACAAGTTCTCGACGTACGCGACCTGGTGGATCCGGCAGGCCATGTCCCGGGCCCTCGCCGACCAGGCCCGGACCATACGAGTCCCCGTCCACGTCGTCGAGTTGATCAACCGTGTCGTCCGCGTGCAGCGGCGCATGCTCCAGGAACGCGGCTACGAGCCGACCCCCGAGGAGGTCGCCGGCCAGCTGGACCTGCCGAGCGAGCGGGTCAGCGAGGTCCTGCGCCTGGCCCAGGAGCCCGTGTCCCTGCACGCCCCGGTGGGCGAGGAGGACGACGTGGCGCTGGGCGACCTGATCGAGGACGGCGACGCGACGAGCCCGGTGGAGTCGGCGGCGTTCCTGCTGTTGCGGGAGCACCTGGAAGCGGTCCTGTCGACCCTGGGCGAACGCGAACGCAAGGTCGTCCAACTCCGCTACGGCCTCGCGGACGGGCGTCCACGCACGCTGGAGGAGATCGGCCGCATCTTCGGCGTCACGCGGGAGCGCATCCGCCAGATCGAGTCGAAGACACTGAACAAGCTGCGGGACCATGCGTTCGCGGACCAGCTGCGGGGCTACTTGGACTGAACCGCGGGTGCCGCTGCGACACGCGCAGCGGCACCAGGCGCCTCCTCAGTCCACCTCCACCGCCGCCTGCGCGAACTGCGCCTTGTACAGCCGCGCGTACGCACCGTCCGCCGCCAGCAGCTCCCCATGGGCACCCTGTTCCACAATCGCTCCGTTCTCCATCACCAGAATCGTGTCGGCGTCCCGAATCGTCGACAACCGATGCGCGATCACAAACGACGTCCGCCCATGAGCCAGCTTCGCCATCGCCTTCTGGATCAGCACCTCGGTACGGGTGTCGACCGAGCTCGTCGCCTCGTCAAGCACCAGGATCACCGGATCGGACAGGAACGCCCGCGCGATCGTGATCAGCTGCTTCTCACCCGCGCTGACCCCCGACCCCTCGTCGTCGATCACGGTGTCGTAGCCATCCGGCAGCGTACGAATGAACCGGTCCGCGTGCGCGGCCCGCGCCGCCTCCTCGATCTCCCCACGCGTGACCTCGCGAGAGGCCCCGTACGCGATGTTCTCCGCGATCGTCCCCCCGAACAGCCAGGTGTCCTGGAGCACCATCCCGATCCCGGCCCGCAGCTCGTCGCGGGACATCTTCGCGACGTCGACCCCGTCGAGCGTGATCCGCCCACCGGTGACCTCGTAGAACCGCATCAGCAGATTCACCAGCGTCGTCTTGCCCGCTCCCGTCGGGCCCACGATGGCGACCGTGTTGCCGGGCTCGACCTTCAGCGACAGGTCCTCGATGAGCGGCTTCTCGGGGTCGTAGCGGAAGGAGACGTGCTCCAGCGCGACCCGCCCCCGTACCTCCTCCGGCCGAACCCCGGGCACGGGATCCGCCTCCTGCTCCTCCGCGTCGAGCAGCTCGAAGATGCGTTCCGCCGACGCGATCCCCGACTGCACGAGGTTCGCCATCGACGCGACCTGAGTGAGCGGCATCGAGAACTGCCGCGAGTACTGGATGAAGGCCTGCACATCACCGATCGACAGCGCGCCGGAGGCCACCCGCAGCCCGCCGACCACCGCCACCAGCACATAGTTGAGGTTCGACACGAACATCATCAGCGGCTGCATGACCCCGCTGTTGAACTGCGCCTTGAACCCGGCCTCGTACAACTTGTCGTTCTGCTCCGCGAACTGCGCCGCCGACTCGTCCTGCCGCCCGAAGACCTTGACGAGCGTGTGCCCGGTGTACATCTCCTCGATGTGCGCGTTGAGCTTGCCGGTGGACCGCCACTGCTGCACGAAGTGCGGCTGCGAGCGCTTGCCGACCGACTTGGCGACGACGTACGACAGCGGCACCGTCACCAGCGCGACCAGCGCCAGCAGCGGCGACACCCAGAACATCATCGCCAGTACGCCGACGATGGTGAGCAACGAGTTGACGAGCTGGCCCAGCGACTGCTGAAGCGTCTGACCGATGTTGTCGATGTCGTTGGTCGCCCGGCTGAGCACCTCACCGCGCTGCCGCTGGTCGAAGTACGACAGCGGCAGCCGCGACAGCTTCGTCTGCACGTTCTCCCGCATCCGGTACACGGTCATGTTGACGGCCCGGTTGACCAGCCGCGTCGCCACGGCCATCAGCAGCCCGGCCGCCGTGAACGCCAGCAGCGCGAGCCCCAGCACCTCGCCGACCGCGGTGAAGTCGATGCCCTTGCCCGGCGTGAAGTCCGTACCGGAGAGCATGTCGGCCATACCGCCGTCACCACGCTCCCGCATGGAGGCCAACACCTCGGCCTTCGTGGCGCCTTCCGGCATCTGACGCCCGACGATCCCCGCGAAGACCAGGTCGGTCGCCCGCCCGAGGATCCACGGGCCCAGCACAGACAGGCCCACGCTCAGGATGACGGCGAGCAACATCCCGTACATCGTGGCCCGTTCGGGCCTGAACTGCGCGAGCAGCCGTTTCCCGGATCCCTTGAAGTCCATCGACTGCTGGTCGGGACCGCCCCCGGCCATCATCCGCCCCATGGGCCCGGCCATCAGGCTGCCTCCGCTTCCGTCAGCTGGGAGAGCACGATCTCCCGGTAGCACTCGTTGTCCGCCATCAGCTCGTGGTGAAGGCCCGTCCCCACGACCCGCCCCTCGTCGAGTACGACGATCCGGTCGGCGTCACGGATGGTCGACACGCGTTGCGCGACGATCACGACGGTCGCCTCGGCGGTCTCCCGCGCCAGCGCCGTACGCAGGGCCGCGTCCGTCGCGTAGTCGAGCGCGGAGAACGAGTCGTCGAAGAGGTAGATCTCCGGGCGCTGTACGAGGGTCCGGGCGATGGCGAGGCGCTGTCGCTGACCACCCGACACATTGGTGCCGCCCTGCGCGATGGGGGAGTCGAGCCCGTTCTCCAGCCGCTGGACGAAGTCCTTGGCCTGCGCCACCTCCAGCGCGTGCCACAGCTCCTCGTCGGTCGCGTCCGGATTCCCGTACCGCAGGTTCGTGGCCACCGTGCCCGCGAAGAGATACGGCTTCTGCGGTACGAGGCCCACGGTCCGCGCCAACAGCCGCGGTTCAAGGGTCCGTACGTCCACACCGTCGACGAGGACCTCACCGTCCGTGGCGTCGAAAAGCCGCGGGACCAGCCCGAGAAGCGTCGACTTGCCGCTGCCGGTCGACCCGATCACGGCGGTCGTCTCGCCGGGCTGCGCCACCAGGTCGATGGACTTCAGCACCGGCTCCTCGGCACCCGGGTAACGGAAACCGGCCCCACGGACCTCCAGATGACCGTGCCGCCGCAGTTCCCGTACAGGAGCCTTCGGAGGCACGACACTGCTCCTCGTGTCCAGGACCTCCTGGATGCGCTCGGCGCAGACCTCGGCGCGCGGCACCATCATGAACATGAAGGTGGCCATCATCACGGCCATCACGATCTGCATCAGATAGGCGAGAAACGCGGTCAGCGCGCCGATCTCCATCCCGCCGCTGTCGATGCGGTGCGCGCCGAACCACACCACCGCGATCGACGAGACGTTCACCACCGTCATGACGATCGGGAACATCAGCGCCAGAATCCGCCCGGTGCCCAGCGACACCTCGGTGAGGTCGACGTTGGCCTTACGGAAGCGCTCCTCCTCGTACGTGTCCCGGACGAAGGCGCGGATGACGCGGTTGCCGGTAATCTGCTCGCGCAGCACCCGGTTCACGTTGTCGAGCCGCTCCTGCATGGTGCGGAACAGCGGGCGCAGCCGCCGCACGATCAACGTCACGCTGATGCCGAGCACGGGCACCACGGCGACGAGCACTCCGGACAGCTGTACGTCCAGACCGAGCGCCATGACGATGCCGCCCACGCACATGATCGGCGCCGACACCATCAGCGTGAACGTCATCAGGGCCAGCATCTGCACCTGCTGCACATCGTTCGTGGTGCGGGTGATCAGCGACGGCGCCCCGAAGTGGCCGACCTCACGCGCGGAGAACGACTGCACCCGGTCGAAGACGCCGGCCCGGATGTCCCGGCCGACCGCCGAGGCCGTACGGGCGCCGTAGTAGACGGCGCCGATGTTGCAGACGACCTGCGCCAGCGAGACGCCGATCATCAACGCCCCGAAGGACAGGATGTAGCCCGTGTCGCCCTTCACGACCCCGTCGTCGATGATGTCCGCGTTCAGGGTGGGCAGATAGAGGGTGGCGCAGGTCTGCAGGAACTGCAGCAGCACCAGTAAGGCGATGGCCTTCTTGTACGGCCTGAGATGGGCACGGAGGAGTCGTATGAGCACGCTGGTCTCTCGGAGTCGGCGACAGGGGTGAGTGGTGACGCACCACGCCCCATCGTCGGACACTCCACCGGCGTTACCCCAGCCAATTAACCCGACAGTGCTTCAAGAACCTCTCAAAGCATCCGGAACACCCGATTCCGGCATCCTTCACCTGATCACGCTGATCACGCTGATCACGGACGGGCCATGCGGTCAGAGCCTGACAGCCCCCGGGTGGGTCTGGTCCCGTACCGACGTGTACTGCTGCCGCACCGCCGCCCCCACCGCCACCTCGTCGCCGGGGTCCAGGACCTGCGCGGTCGCGCCCTGCCAGGCGGGCGGCTGCCGCGGGTCGAGGGTGCCCTGCGAGACGCCGAGCGCCCAGGCCGCCTGCCGTGCCGCACCGATCGCCGCGTAGTCCGCGGGCTGCGGCACCACGATCTGCACACCGAGCAGCGAGGGCGCACAGGCCTGCACGGCCGGCAACTCGGCCGCCGGACCCAGCAGAAAGATCCGCCGCACCTCCACGCCCCGCCGGCGCAGCACGTCCAGCGCGTCCGCGAGCCCGCACAGCATGCCCTCGAACGCCGCCCGCGCCAGATGCTCGGGCCGCATCGACTCCCGGCGCAGCCCCGCCAGCGTCCCCGCCACATGCGGCAGAGCGGGCACCCGCTCACCTTCCAGATACGGCAGCAGTACGAGTCCATGGGCGCCCGGCGTCGACTTCATCGCCAGCTCCGACAGGCTCTCCAGGTCGGGCAACCCGAGGAGTTCGGCACTCCCGCGCAGTACCCGTACGGCATTCAGCGTGGTGACGACCGGCAGATGCATGCCCGTCGCGTCCGCGAGCGAGGTGATCATCCCGGACGGATCGACCAGCGCCTCGTGGTGTACGGCCATCACGGACCCGGAGGCGCCGAGCGACACCACCGCGTCACCGAGCCCGATCCCCAGGCCGAACGCCGCGGCCATCGTCTCGCCCGTCCCCGCCGAGATCAGCAGCCCCTCAGGCGTCGTCCCCGCGGCCTCCGAAGGACCGAGCACGTCGGGCAGCAGCGCCTGATGCCCCAGCGCCAGCTCGACCAGATCGGGCCGGTACGCACCGTTCACCGCGCACCAGTACCCCGTACTGGAGGCATCGCCCCGGTCCGTGGTCCGGCGGGCCGGTCTGCCGAGCAGCTGCCACACCAGCCAGTCGTGCGCCTGCATGAGCATGGCCGTGCGCAGCGCGGCGTCCGGCTCGTTCTTGACCATCCAGCGCAGCTTGGTCACCGGCTGCGCGGCCCCCGGCACAGTGCCCACGGCCTGCGCCCAGGCCTCCCGGCCACCGAGCGCGTCGACCAGTTCGGCGGCGCTGACCTGCGCCCGCTTGTCCCCGCCGACCAGCGCGGGGCGCACCGTATTGCCCTGCGTGTCCAATGGGACGAGCGCGTTCTGCTGCGCGGAGACGCCGATGGCCTGCACGCCTTCGAGCAGCCCCCCGCCCGCCGCCTCACCCAGGGACAGCAGCCAGGCCTGCGGGTCGACGTCCGAGGGCCGACCGCCCTCGGCGCCGTCGAGCGGATGCGGAGCGTACCCCTGCCTGAGCACAGCTCCGCTGTCCGCGTCGCAGACGACGATGCGAGTGAAATCGGGCGAACTGTCCAGCCCGGCGACTATCCCCATGGCGGAAATTCTGCCGTACCGCCGGAGCCCACCGCGCCGCTCTGCCGGAGGCGCTCGTACCGCTTGTGCCCTGACCTGCTATGTGTTGCCGGCACTGAGTCGTGCACGTGGCGCAGGGCACTCCGTTCGGCTGCCCGGTGCGGTACCGCGCCCCTAAGGAGGCCGCAGGCCTCTTAGGGGCGCGGGGAACTGCGCGACCAGCCACGACGAACCCGCAGCTTGGAACCGCCGAACCCAGCGGAGCGCCTACGTGTTGCTGGTGCCCCAGTCGTCGTGAGCCGCTGCGCCGTTCGTGTTGCGCTCGCGCAGGTGCCGTACGCGCTCGGCCACCGAGTCCGGGACGCGGTCACCGACCCGCTCGCTCACCACGTGGTAGGCCTTGCCCGCGAACTGCCGACTCTGCTGGGCGGCCGACTCCGCGGTGTTGCGCACCGCGGGGTTCTGGGCGATCTCCCGCGCGGACTTCTTCAACTGCTCGTAACGCTCACGCCCGGCACGTGTGCCCAGGACGTATCCCAGGGCCAGTCCGGCAACGAACGTCAGTCGATAGCGCATGACGGCCACCCTTCCCTTGAGTCGGCATCGGTCACGGGGGAGGAACCGATTGGCGAAGCACCCCCCTGCTTGCGCTAATGTATGTGTCGCAGCGAGCGCCTGCCCTCTGGCGGATACCCAGGGAGGTACGTTCGATGCAACGAGACAATCCTCCGTAGCTCAATTGGCAGAGCAGCCGGCTGTTAACCGGCAGGTTACTGGTTCGAGTCCAGTCGGGGGAGCTCGGTCTTCCGTAGCTCAATTGGCAGAGCAGCCGGCTGTTAACCGGCAGGTTACTGGTTCGAGTCCAGTCGGGAGAGCAGCGAAAGAGGACCCCTCAGGGGTCCTTTTTCATGTCCGGCGGAACCGCCCAGCCTGCGGCGCTGTCCTCATGGTCATGCGTAGCCGACCACCCGAAGCGGGAGATCGTATGAGCGGCTATGCTGCGGCAGACGGCGCGCACAAATGTGCGCGACGCGCCGTAGACGGGGCGGTAGCTCAGCCGGTTAGAGCAGCGGACTCATAATCCGTCGGCCGTGGGTTCGAGTCCCACCCGCCCCACCTCAGCAGCGCCCTGACCTGCGGAAACGTTCCTCGTGAGGTGTCGGGGCGTCAACTTCGCCTCAACGGACTGAATCCGCTGCTCGCAAGTTCGTTGCGTGCCAGACAATCACCCACTGACATGAGCCTGACCTGCGAAGATGCGTCGGGGTACGTACGTGGCGCAAGACGTGGGAAGTAGATGCGTCCGTAGTGTGGGGACGCTGTGGGGACACCGGTATTTGGAAGGCGTCGGTGAAGGGCTGGGCTCCCATGGCGGTGAGGCCGGAGGTGGCGACCGGGCGACTGTCCTGGGGTACGGAGAAACGGCCCGAAGAGAAAACCCCGCATGGGCGGACGGCAGGTGCGGGCGCGTCGATGACGCCGCCGTCCCGCCCCGTGGTCACCGGTGCGGCATTGGCTCTTTCGGCGACACCAGCGCCGTCGACGATCGCGTCGCCGCGGCACAGTGCAGCCCTCAGGGGGGCGCAGGCGGTCCAGGACCGGGAGCACGTCGATCATCGCCTGCTCCGCAGCGGGGAGGTCGGGCCGCGACGCGACGGTCTCCGGCTGCGGCCGTTCCTCGTCCGTCGACCGATGGATCGGGCGGTTGGCGGGGTCGCGTTCTCGGTGCGGTCGGCCGGGTGCTCGCCCTGGTGGGGCGTGAAGTAGGTCATTCACCCGTCACGCGGCGTGTGGAGCGCATCGGCTGCCTGCTGGGCCAGGGCCAGGGCCTCACGGATGTCGGCAGGGGGATCGGCGTCTGCTGGTTGCCGGAGGATGTCGCACGGCTGATCACAGTGGTGCACGGCTTGAGCTGCGGCGAATCCGGCTTCGGCGGACCGCCCCACAGCGAGACTGGTGGGCGGTCGACGAGCCGTGGCTGTGCCTGCCACGCGGCGTGCCGAAGGCGCGTGAGGGCCTGCGCCGGAGCGGCCACCGCGTTGTGTGCCTCCCTTCCCGTCTTCTGGCCTGCGGCCTGCTGGTCCTCTCCGCCCGTGCGCCGCTGAGGGTGGTCGGCGGCGGTACGTCACCCCGCCCCTCATCCTGTCAAGATCCAAGACGTCGGCCAGCCGTGGCCACAGCGGCGGCCCGCCGTTTCTCTCGGCCGCATCCGTTGCCGCAGGTCGACGGGCTTTTCAGCACGGAGCAGCCCGTGGTTCCTCTCGGACACCCTAGAACGTGATCACTGACACCGAGTCCGCGTCCCAGTTGGCCACGTAGGCGCGGCGCCCGTCCGGGGAGACCGCCACCCCCATCGGTTGCTCGCCGACATCGATGGGGTCGCCCACGGTGCTGTTCGTGGCGGTGTCGATCACCGACACCGAGCCTGAGCTGGAGTTGACGGCGCTGTTGGTCACGTAGGCGCGGCGCCCATCTGGGGACACCGCCACCTCCGCCGGGTTCGCGCCGACGGGGATGGGGCGGCCCACGGTGCGGTTCGTCGCAGTGTCGATCACCGACACCGAGCCCGAGTCGTTGACCGAGCCCGAGGCGTTGTTGGTCACGTAGGCCCGGTGTCCGTCTGGGGATACGGCCACCCCCTCCGGGCGGGAGCCGACATCGATGGGGTCTCCCACGGTGCGGTTGGCGGCGGTGTCGATCACCGATACCGAGTTCGAGTCTTGGTTGGTCACGTAGGCGCGGCGTCCGTCCGGGGACACCGCCACCCCCGTCGGGCTGTCGCCGACATCGATGGGGTCGCCCACGGTGCGGTTGGCGGCGGTGTCGATCACCGACACCGAGCCCGGGGAGCCCCAGTTGTAGTTGGTCACGTAGGCGCGGCGTCCGTCCGGGGATACGGCCACCCCCTCCGGGTGGGAGCCGACATCGATGGGGTCGCCCACGGTGCGGTTGGCGGCGGTGTCGATCACCGACACCGAGCCCGAGCTGTTGTTGGTCACGTAGGCCCGGCGCCCGTCCGGGGAGACCGCCACGTCCTGTGGGGCGGAGCCGACCCGGATCGAGGGCGCGGGCTCGGGCTGTGTCAGGTAGATGCCGAGGCCCACCGCGGCGAGCACCGTCAGCACCATCGCTGCGATGAGCCAGGCCCGTCGGCGCCTGGGGCTCGGCGGGCCTGGCCGCGGCCGGGGCGGGCCGTTCGTACGCGGTGGCGGGGGCAGGTCGGCTGGTTCGTCCGGCTTGGTCAGTGTGGCCGGCTTCGGGGGGCGCGTCGGTTTCGGGGCGGGGGGTGGTAGCTCGCGCGGCGGCCAGGCCCGTCGGCGCCTGGGGCTCGGCGGGCCTGGCCGCGGCCGGGGCGCGCCGCCCGCTCGCGGCGGCCAGGCCGGGCCGCCCGCTCGCGGTGGCGCGGGCGGGGGCGGGCTGGCCGGTTCGTCCGGCTTGGTCAGCGTGGCCGGCTTCGGGGTGCGCGTTGGTTTCGGGGTGGGGGGTGGTGGCTCGGGCGGCGGCCTCCCCGTTGGGGTAGTCGGTGGTGGCAGCGAAGGCTGGGACGGTGGTGGCTTGGGTGGTGGCTTCCTCACCGGGGGAGTCGGTGGTGGCAGCGCAGGCGGGGAGGGTGGTGGGGCGGCGATGGGGGTGAACCGGTCGGCGGCCTCGTCACTGTCCATCCGCCGGGCGGGGTCCTTGGCCAGCAGCCCGAGTACCACTGGTGTCAGGCGGCCGGCCCGGAGCGGTGGTGGCGGGTCTTCGAAGAGCAGGGCGACCTGTATGGCGTAGTTGGAGTTGCGGTCGAAGGGGCCGGTTCCCTCCAGCGCGAAGAACAGGGTGGCGCCGAGTGAGAACAGATCGGAGGCCGGGGTGGGTTCCTGGCCGCGGAGTCGTTCCGGCGCCAGGTAGGGCACGGTCCCCTGCACCATGTCGGCCTCGGTCAGGCGGGTGTCGCCGGAGTCCTGCTGCAGCGCGATGCCGTAGTCGGTCAGCAGTATCCGTCCGCCCGTGGCGCGGTTCCCGGGCCGCGGTTCGCGGGTGGGGCCGGTGAGCAGGATGTTGGCCGGTTTGACGTCCCGGTGCAGGAGGCCGAGCCGGTGGCCCTCGGTCAGGGCGTCCAGGACCGCCGACCCGATCCGTGCGACCTCGGCGGGTGGCAGCGGGCCGCGGGCGTGCACCATCGCGTCCAGGTCGGTGGCGCCGGGGACGAATTCCATGACGATCCACGGCAGGCCTTCCTCCTCGAGGATGTCGTGCACGGTGGCGACATGGGGGTGGTTGCGCAGCCGGGCGGCGTGCTGGGCCTCGCGGCGGGCCCGGGTGATGCGGGGGCTCATCTCTGATTCCGGGAGGTTCGCCGGCAGGGCGATCTCTTTGAGGGCGACCTCGCAGGCCAGTTCCTGGTCGTAGGCGAGCCACACGCGGCCCATGCCTCCGGCGCCAAGCTGGCGCAGGAGCCGGTAGCGTCCGGCGATCACATGCCCGGCGACCTTGCCTGCTCCTGCCATGGCGTTTTCTCTTCCAGGATGACCAGCGGGTTCCCCGGCGATCGGGGAGAGCCTCCTCCCTCGGTATCGCACACATCTGAAGAACGGGCAAATTGCACATAACGGGTCGTGTGGAACGAGGGGAGCTCGCGAACGGGTGACGCTCCCCGCGCCGATGCCGGGAATCGGCCAAGGTCTCCAGCCGAAGGGTCAGCGGTCCGATCAACCGGTGCTGACGGGTAGGCGGCTTGATCGGTCACCAGCATCAACCGGAGCTTCGTTGTGTTCGGACCGAGCTGACCAGACATCGTCATACCGTCGTGACCTGCACGTTCACGTACTCATCGGGACTTTGCAATCGCCCTGTGCTCCGGTGCCCGGCACATCCCGCTGATCATCAAGCGGCTGCCTGACGGCTCGTCCCTGCCGACTTTCGGCATCGGGAAGCCTCAGTACGGATCATCCAGGCGTGGATCACCGTGACCTACCAGGATGGCACGGTGCGCCGCGAGCAGGGGCGGCTGACCAATGACAGCTCTAAACTTGATCATCAAGCCTCAGTTTGTTTGGGCACACAGGCCGGTGCTCTGCACCGTTTCCCGGCTGGTGTCAAGCCCCGAAATTTCGGAACTGGCCAGCTGCCGATCGCATCAGCATCCTGAAGTCAGAGGTTCCACCTTCGTCCGGAGGCCTCACAACGAAGCGAGATGACGGACATGAAACATACCTTCTTCCGCCGATGCATTCTGGCAATTCCCCTGCTGGCAGTGCCGCTGGCTCTTGTCAGTCCCGGGCCGGCCTCGGCCTTGCCCGCTCGGGAAGTCTGTGGCAGTTGGACCTCGGTTCCCGGTGCATCGATCCAGGCGCAAGCGTGCCTGCAACACATGCGAGGCATGAATCCGGAGCTCAATAAATTTGGCTCCTGGCTCCGGGTCGTCACGAATGTTCGCTACACCGGCGTCGAAGATGATGAACTTCGCAGCGCGGGGACAGTGTCGGAGATCAACCGCATATGGGTAGGTGAATCACATTTGTGGGTCTCTGGCCCGAGTGGGGGTTATGACATGCAGGACTCGTACACGTCAACGTGGAAGTCGCGGGAAAGATTCCCCAGAACTTTCGTAGTGGCAAGGGCTTACGTCAACCCCAACGGAGAAGGTGCTTCAATTTACGTCTACTCAGGGCTCATGAGGGTCGGGGGCTGAGTTTTTGCGCAGCCCCCGGCCTGTCCGGTCCGGTTGGCTGACGGCCGCAATCGTTACTCCCACGTCGCGCCCTCCGGCCACAGCACACGCGCGGAACCCAGTTCCGCTGGACGTAGGGGGCCACGTCGGCGGTACCGCCGTACCCCCACGCCGGTTTTCCGTCCTACACAGCAAACAGTTCGCCGGCCAGGCCGACGAGGATCTCAGTGGGCGGTTCGTGAGTCTATGAGTGGTTCTGGTATCACCTGATGGTGTGGGTGAAGCCGGAACGTTCCGGTCCGGTGCAGGTGGTCTGCTGGG